>DASSNI010000205.1:0-18194 GCA_035701385.1 Candidatus Limnocylindria bacterium
CATCTGGCTCACGTCGCCCGACCAGGCGACGCAGATCGCCAGGTCACCGGCGGCCAGGGCGTCGTAGTACTCGTTGCCGTAGAAGCCGCGGAAGTGACCTTCCGGCACGTTCAGCAGCTTCTCCTGGGCACGGCGCACGTCGTCGACGGTGGCGTTTGCCGGCTGCACGCCAAGGGACAGCAGCGTCAGCCCGAACATGTCGCGCATGTCGCTGAAGCCGCCGACCCGGCCCGAGAAGGCCGGATCCAGCAGGTCGTCGAAGGTGGTGATCTCGCGACCGGTCAGGTTCGGGTCGTAGGCGATGCCGGTGATGCCGCCCTGCCACCACAGGCTGTACTTGTTGTCCGGATCGAACCACAGGCCCTTCGCGTAGTCGGCGCAGTTGGCCGTCCAGTTCGGCAGCTTGGAATGGTCGAGCTCCTCGAGCCAGCCGTTGCGCGCCATGCGCTCCACCACCCAGCCGCCGGGCGACATGACGTCCCAGCCGGTGTTGTTGCCGGCGCGCAGGTCCGGTGAGTACTGGGCCAGGAAATCGGCGTTGTCGAGCAGCCCCTCGTCGTACTCGACCTCGATGCCCGTCTCGTCGGTGAAGGCATCGATGCTCGGGTAGCTCGACTCGTCGTCACTCAGGTCGATGTAGGCGGGCCAGTTCAGCCACCGTACGCGCCCGGTGCCGCCACCACCACCGCCGCTGCCGCTTGGCCCGCTTCCGGGCGCGCAGGCGGCCAGCAGGCCCGGGATGGTGAGCAGCGACGCGACCGCCACACCACCGCGTCCCGCGCGGCCCATGAATGCCCGGCGAGAGATCCGGTCGCGCCGCAGGAACTCATCGACGGTGATCTCGATCTTGGTCCGGGGCTCGGTGTCACTCATCGATGTCTCCTTCTTCTTCCGGCGCGTGCGGGTCACCGGCATGGTGCTCTGCCGGCCCGGCGATGACGAACGTGTGCTGTGGCTTCCAGGTGAGCTGCACGCGCTGCCCATCGGCCAACAGCTCGGAGGCCCCCGCCGTGTCGAGATTCTGCGCGTAGACGGTGAGCCGATGTCCCTCGTTCGTCTGTACGAGGTACTGCGTGCTGACGCCGATGTAGCTGGCGTCCAGGACGGTGCCGCTCAACGCATTGAGGCCGTCGGTCGCTCCGACGCTCTCGCTGGAGTCGACCCGCAGCTTCTCGGGACGGACGCCCAGTCGCACCGCTCCGCTGGTCGTCCCGTTCGCCGGTGCCCGCAGCATGGTGCCGTCCGTCAGCCGGATGCTGAGCAGGGAGCCCTCCTGTCCCGCGATCTCGCCCTCCAGCAGGTTCGAGACCCCCAGGAAGCCGGCCACGAAGGCGGTGGTCGGTCGCTCGTACAGCTCCTCGGGCGTGCCCAGCTGCTCGATGCGTCCGGCGCGCATGACGGCGATGCGATCGGACATCGTCATCGCCTCCTCCTGGTCGTGGGTCACGTAGATGAACGTGATCCCGACCTCGGTCTGGATGCGCTTCAGCTCCAGCTGCATCTGCTTGCGCAGCTTCAGGTCCAGCGCCCCGAGGGGCTCATCCAGGAGCAGGACCCGCGGGTGGTTGATGAGCGCCCGCGCCAGGGCCACGCGCTGCTGCTGGCCGCCCGACAGCTGGGTCGGCTTGCGGCGCTCGAAGCCGGGCAGCTCGACGAGCTCCAGCATTTCGTCCACTCGGCGGCGGATGTCAGTGTCCTGGACCTTCTTGCGGCGGAGCCCGAAGGCCACGTTCTCGAAGACGGTCAGGTGCGGGAAGAGGGCGTAATTCTGGAAGACGGTGTTGACGTCGCGCTTGTACGGCGGCAGGCCGGTGACGTCGGCGTCACCGAGGTAGATCGTGCCTTCCGACGCCTCCTCGAAGCCGCCGATCATGCGGAGGGTGGTCGTCTTGCCGCAGCCGGACGGCCCCAGCATCGAGAAGAACTCGCCGCGCTGGATGTCCAGTGACAGGTCGTCGACCGCCACGACCTCGTGGAAACGCTTCGTGATCCGGTCAAGGCGGACGTCGATCTGAGCCGTCACTCGGGGCCCTCAATCACCACGGACTGCCATCGCGCGCTGCAGCACGCTCAGCAGGCAGCGGCCGCAGTATAGGTCGCGGTGGAATCAGCGTGTCAACGCTCGCAGGATGATGCAACCACGGGTCCCTTCCGTACGTCTGTAGAGCACCATGGCGAAGCCGAACCACGCCAAGCGCTCGAGGCCCCGACCCCTGCCTGCCCGGCGTCACCGGGCAGTCCTGCAGCGCTCCGCCGACGAGCGCGCGCGACGGGCACTCGAACGCTGGAAGCGCAGCTGACCCGCGGTACTCCTTCCTCCTGCGGAGGACGGCGGCCCACTCGGGCCGCCGTTTCCGTGTCTGGTGGGTCCCGCTGCTAGACTCCGAATCCCACGGAATCCGCAGACCGGGTCAGCCCATGGACTTCGCCCTTTCGCCGCAGCACGAGGAGATCCGTCGCACCGTGCGCGACTTCGCCGAGCGCGAGATCGCGCCGGTCGCCGACGAGCTGGAGCGCAGGGGCGAGTTCCCGCACGACATCATCCGCAAGGCAGCCGAGCTCGGCCTGCTGGGGGTGCCCTACCCGGAAGAGGTCGGTGGCACCGGGCTCGACTCACTGGCCTACGCGATCACCATCGAGGAGCTGTCGCGCGCCAGCGGCAGCGTCGGCATCATCGTCTCCGCCCACACCAGCCTCGGCTGCAACCCGCTCTACCTGGCCGGCACACCGGAGCAGAAGGACCGATACCTCCGGCCCCTGGCCTCCGGCCAGGTGATCGGGGCCTACGGCCTCACCGAGCCCGGCGCGGGTTCCGACTCACGCGGAACGCGCACTCGCGCCCACCGCGACGGCGATGCGTGGGTCCTCAACGGGTCGAAGCGCTTCATCACCAACGCCGGCGTGGCCGGCACCTACATCGTCACCGCCGTCACCGATCGCGAGGCGGAATCGGGGAAGATCAGCGCCTTCATCGTAGAGGCCGATACGCCCGGCTTCTCCATCGGCCGCATGGAGGAGAAGATGGGCCTCCATGCCTCGAACACCGGGGAGCTCATCTTCGAGGACTGCCGCGTTCCGGCCGCCAACCTGCTGGGCGAGGAGGGGGAGGGCGACAAGCTCTTCCTGAAGACGCTCGACGGCGGGCGTATTGGCATCGGCGCCATGGCCCTGGGGCTGGCGCAGGCGGCCTACGAGGCCGCATCGGCCTATGCCAGGGAGCGCAAGCAGTTCGACCGGCCGATCGCCTCCTTCCAGGGCGTGGCCTTCAAGATCGCCGACATGGCCGTGGGCATCGACGCCGCGCGACTGCTGGTCTACCGCGCGGCCTGGCTGAAGGACTGCGGCACGTCCTACACCACCGAGGCGGCGATGGCCAAGCTCTACGCCTCGGAAGTCGCGCGGCAGGTCACCAACGACGCCATCCAGGTCCACGGCGGCTACGGCTACGTGACCGAGTACCACGTGGAGCGCTACCTGCGCGACGCGAAGCTCACCGAAATCGGGGAGGGGACCAGCGAGATCCAGCGGCTGGTCATCGCTCGCAACATCCTCGGCGTGAGGGCCATGTAGCTGCGCCGCGTGCGCTGCTTGACGGTCACCGGAACCGTGAATCAGGACGATTGGGCGTGCCGTTCTGCGGCCAGCGCCACGAAGGCGTCGAGGGAGTCGGGGTTGGCGAGCGAGCCGCGAGACGCGGCGACGTCCGGCGGCGTGCCGGTCAGGATGCGCTTGATCGGCACCTCCAGCTTCTTGCCGGAGAGCGTGCGGGGGACGGCCGGCACGGCCTCGATGCGGTCCGGCACGTGGCGCGGCGAGAGGGAGGAGCGGAGCTCGGCGCGCAACCGTGACTCGAATGCCTCGTCGAGGACGTGGCCCTCGCGCAGGGCGACGAACAGCAGCAGCTCGTCCGCCTCCTCCAGGTGGACGACCACGGAATCCGCAACCTCCGGCAGGCCCTCGACCACCGCGTAGAACTCGGCCGTGCCGATCCGCACCCCGCCCCGGTTCAACGTTGCGTCGGAGCGGCCACTGATCACGCACGAGCCCCGCTCGGTGAACGTGATCCAGTCCCCGTGGCGCCACACGCCGGGAAAGTCGTCGAAGTAGGCCGCGCGGTAGCGTGCGCCGTCCGGATCGTTCCAGAAGCGCACCGGCATGGACGGCATGGGCCTGGTGATGACCAGCTCGCCCTGCTCGCCGACCAGCGGCTCACCCGACGGCGAGAAGGCCTCCACCGCGCAGCCGAGATGCCGGCAGCTGATCTCGCCCGCCCACACCGGGACGAGCGGCGAGGCGCCGACGAAGGCGGTGCACACATCGGTCCCGCCCGAGACGGACTGCAGGTGGACCGATGGATCGAACGCCTCGTACACCCATCGGAACCCCTCGGCTGGCAACGGGGCGCCGGTGGAGCCGATGCCACGCAGGGCGCCGAGATCCGTATCGGCTCCCGGACGCAGGCCCTCCTTGCGGCACGCCATCAGGTAGGGGGCACTGCTGCCGAAGTAGGTCACCCCCTCCTCGGCGGCCATGCGCCACAGCGCCATGAGGTCCGGGTCGTTCGGGGCGCCGTCATACAGCACCACCGTGGCGTCGACCAGCAGGCCGGACGCCAGGTAGTTCCACATCATCCAGCCGGTGGTGCTGTACCAGAAGAACCGGTCAAGGGGGCCGAGATCGTGGTGCAGCGCGTGGATCTTCCAGTGCTCGAGCGTGATGCCGCCGTGGCCGTGGACGATCGGCTTCGGCAGGCCGGTGGTGCCGGAGCTGTAGAGGATGTAGAGCGGGTGATCGAAGGCGACCGGCTCGAAGCCCAGCTCACCGGGTTGCGCCGTCATCTCTTCCCAGCCGATGGCGCCCACAATCCGACGCTCGCCCGGATGCAGGTAGTCCAGCGCGACCGTCGCCTCCAGCCCTGGCAGCTCGGCCTGGATGGCCGCCACCTCGTCGGCGCGCTCGACGCTGCGGCCGCCGTAGCGGTAGCCGTCCACCGTCAGCAGCACCTTCGGCTGGACCTGGCTCAAGCGGTCGACCACGCTGCGCACGCCGAACTCGGGCGCGCACGAGGTCCAGGTCGCGCCCAGGCTGGCGGTGGCCAGCAGCCCGATCATCGCCTCAGGGATGTTCGGCAGGAAGGCGGCCACCCGGTCGCCGCGAGCCACGCCCAGCCGCTGCAGGCCGGCGCGGGCGCGGGCCACGGCCTCGCGCAGCTCACCGACGGTGAGGCTGGTCCGCTCGCGTGTCTGGGAGCGGGCGATCATCACCACCTCGTCGTCGCGCCGGCGCTCCAGCCGCAGCGCCCGCTCGGCCCAGTTCAGCCGCGCTCCCGGAAACCACTCGGCGCCCGGCATGGCGCTTCGGCCGAGGACGGCCTCGTGGTGTGAGCCGACGGCGGCGCGCTCCCAGACCGCGCCCCAGAAGGCCGGCAGGTCGTCCACCGACCAGCGCCACAGGTCGTGGTAGCCCTCGAAGCGCAGGCCCTTCTCCTGCTTCAGCCAGCCCAGGAAGCGGCCAACCTCGGTCGACTGCCGGGCGTCGGGCGAGGGCGACCAGAGGACGGGTGGGGCCATGCCCGGGATGATGCCATCCCGATGATCAGCGGCGCCTACGCTGGCGTGCCAGCCGCTCCGCCAGGGTCTCGGTCGTCCCGGCGGGCGCACTGACGGCCGGAGCCGCACCGGCCGAGGCGGGTGCTGCCTCCTGCACCGGTGGCGTCGCGTCGGCGCGTGCAGCCGTGCGGGCAGGCTGTGAAGGCAGCGGGGCGCTGGCCACCGCCGTGCGCTCGGAGCGCCGGGCTGTGCGATCCCGGGCGGCACGCAGCGTGGCCAGGCCGGGCACCTCCTCCGGCGTCGGTCGCCCCAGGCCGAGCCGTCGCGCGACCCACGCGCGGGCGCGTGCGAAGTCGGAGCGGCTGACGGCCACGCGCCGCACGCCCACGTCGACCGGGACGAGCGCCATTGCCAGCAGCAGGAGCAGCGGCCAGATGGGCGTCGGGAACGATGAGGCGGCGATGTCGTGCCGCCAGATGGCCGCGGCCGCCTCGCCGGCATCGGCGCCCGTGGCGTCGGGCTCCAGCACGCGCCCACCGCCGGCGGCGGCGAGCGATTCGAGGGCCTCGCGGTCGATGCCCAGCCGGCGGAACTCCTCCGCGGCCGGCGAGACGAGGCCGAGCGTTCGCGAAGCGGGATCGGCGCCGTCGCGGGTCTGGGCGACGCGCACCAGGTACGCACCCGGATCGTCGGCGCGCACCGTGCCGACGTAGTGGCCGGGGCCGTCCTGCACCAGCGGCACCTGCACCGCCCCCAGATTCGGCCCAACGAGGCGGACCACGGTCCGGTAGAAGTTGCGGGGCGTGCCCTCGTCATCGAGCGAGCTGACCTGCACGCCCAGCTCCCCGTCGCGGCCGGGCGCGAAGCGCACCTCGATGCCCCCGTCGTCCTGCGGCGGCAGCGTCCAGCTCACCAGCTGGGCGGTCATCGTGCCGAATGCCTCGGTGCCGATCCAGTCCGTGGCCCACTGCTGCCGCGTGTCGCTCGTCCAGGCGGCGGCGCGGCCCAGCCCGTACTGCCACTGCGCCAGCAGCGGGTCGTCGCGGCTCGTGAGCAGCGCCACCGTGGCGGTTCCCTTGGCGGTGGTGGCGTTGTAGCCGGACAGGAACGGCAGCCGGCCCGCGTCCAGGCCGCGCAGGATCTCCGACGGAGCCGATGGCACCGGCTGAAAGCGCTCCTCGACGATCTTCTCGCCGGCGGTGCGGATCGTCTCCTTCAGGAAGATGTCGGGGATCTTGGTCGCGTCGCCGGCGTCGTAGTAGCGGCCGCCGGACTGCTCCGCCAGGTTGCGCAGGATGCGCGCCGACCCACCGCCGGTGCCGATGGTCGAGAGCGTGATGCCGGCCTCCCGCATGTCGGCCAGCAGCTGGTCGTATGCACCGGAGGTGCTCCAGCCATCGGTGATCAGGATGATGTGCCGCAGCTTGGCCGGGTTGCGCACCAGGTCGTCGTAGGCGGCCTTCAGGCCGGCGTAGATGTTCGTGGAGCCATCGGCTGCGAACCCGAGAGAGCCCTGCAGGCTGCCGGGGTCGAGCGGGCCGGTGCGCACCGCCCAGTGCGCAGCCTGGTCGAAGGCCACCACGCCCAGCTGGTCGGTGGGGGCGAGCGAGTTCGCGGCGCGCAGGATCGCCTCCTTGGCGATGTCCACCTTCTCGAAGCCGCGGGTGCCGCTGGTCGCCGTGTCGCGGTCGTCGCCGGTGCAGTGGCAGTCCGCCATGCTGCCGCTCTTGTCGACCACTGCCACCAGCGCCACGTCCGGCGAGCGCTCGCGGTCGCGCACCGTCATGTAGACCGGCAGTGCCTCCTCCAGCGGCGAGTTGAGGAAACCGCCGGCGCCGTAGCTGTGCCGGCCGCCCAGCATGACCAGCCCCTTGCCCAGGTCGCGGACGTAGACCTGGAGGCTCTCCATGGCGGCATCGCCGAGCTGCGCCGCCGTCACGTTGTCCAGGACCACGGCGTCGTAGGCCGCCAGCGACGCGAGCGACGCCGGCACGCCGCCGGCGGGCACTACCGTGACGTTGACGCGCGCCTCGTCGAGCGCGTCCAGGAAATCGGTCGCGCGCGCTGCGTCGTCGGTGGCGACCAGCACCTGCGGCTCGCCGGTGACCAGCACGTAGGCATCGGCGGCGTTGTTCTCGGTGAAGTGGTCGTCGACCGGCTCGAGGACGGCGCGGAACACGTGGAATCCGGGCTCATCGGCCTTCAGGGAGAAGCGGACCGTCGTCGTGCCGGGCTCCATGCGGAGCTGGCGGCTGGCCACCGTCGCGCCATCGGCCAGCAGCCGCAGGGTCGCGTCGGTCGCGATGCTCGAGCGCAGCCGTGCGGTCAGCTCCAGCGTCTCGCCGACGTGTGCGCCGGGCGGGGCGTCCAGCCCATCGACCAGCGCCTCGCCGCGCACCGCGTCACCGGGGATCGCCACGTCCAGCCGGACCCCGCGCTGCGCCGCAGCCAGGATCGCCTGCTGCGCCGACCCGCCGGTGTCGTTGCCATCGGACAGGAGCACCAGCCGCTGCTGGGTGCCGGCGGGCATGATGGCCGTGGCCAGGCGAACGGCCGCCGCGATGTCCGTCGCGCCGACCACCGGCGCGGAGGCGGGCGTCTGCAGCTCGCCAAGCGACGACGGCAGGCGGTCGACCAGGGCATTGGCGCCGAACACCACCACCCCGGCCGCGTCGTCCTGCGGCATCCGCCGAACCGCCTCGCGTGCGTAGTCGAGCAGGTCCTGGCGGGTGGCGTCCACCATCGACGCCGAGGCATCGACCAGGAAGACGACGGACAGCCGATCCGCCGGGAGCGCGAGGCGCGCGCCGGCCAGCGCGGCGACCAGGCAGACCACCAGCACCAGGCGGATGACGAGCGACAGCACGCGCCGAGCGCCGGACAGCGTGCGGGCCGCTCCCAGCCAGCCGACGCCCACCAGCGCAAGCGCGGGCAGCAGCAGCCACAGCCAGGCCGGATCGGCAAAGGCGATGGGCATCAGCGCACCGTGCCGCGCGAGGGGCGCGTGCCCGCGGCGGGTTGCCGCGAACGGGCGAAGAGGCGGCGCAGGGCGCGCCGGGTGGGACGGTGGAAGAGCAGCCACTCGGCCGTCAGCAGCGCCAGCGCCACCACGGCCAGCGGCCACCACCACTCGGTCCGCGACGGAAGGGCCGGAGCCCCCGGGCCGGCGGCGACGCGTCCCATGTCCACGATGCGCTGGACATCGCCAGGTGCCACCGCCGACTCGCCGGGGTCGAACAGGTTGGCCGCGGTGCGCCCCAGCAGCTGGCCGTCTGCGCCGGCCACGTGGAGCGCCCGCACGCCGATAGCCGTTGCGGCGGGCAGCGTGACGCGGCCGCCCACCACGTCGAGGGTGACGGGCTCGGCGGCGCCGGACAGCGTCACGGATTCTATGGCCGGGTCGAGCTGGACGGCGAGCGGCTCCCCCAGCGGGACCGACGGCGGCAGCACGCCGGTGGGTGGCGGCAGCGCGAAGTCGGCCAGGTTGCTCATGAGCAGCGGGAAGGCGACCTGCAGGGGAAGGTCGCTCTCACCCAGGGCGAAGGACAGCAGCGTGATCGGCTGCCCGTCGACGCGACCCGCAGCGATCAGCGGGTCGCCGCCACCGGTGCTGACCGCGGCCCGCATGCCGTCGGCCAGCGTCACCTCGCGCGCGCGGCCGATGTGCAGCGTGGCCAGGTCCACGTAGCGCAGCAGCGGCTCGTCCGGGTCGGTGCGGGCGATGCCGGGTCCGTCCATCGTGCCGCCCACCGCGCCGAACGGCCCGTCTTCCGGCGGCCCGACGAACATCGCCGGCGCCCGTGGTGCCGCCTCGGGGACGAAGCGATCGAAGACGAAGAATCCGTACGGGGTGCCCGCCGCCTCGGCAGCGTCAAGGGCATCGGCGTAGCCATCCGGCGTGACCGCGTACAGCTCCAGCCGTGGCAGCAGCGCCAGGGCGTTCTCCAGGTAGGTGTTGCCCTCGCTGACCAGCAGCGCGCGCACGGCCGTGGCCTGCGGCACGAGCGCGAAGGCGCGGTCGTCGACCCCCAGCGCGTCCCGTCCCGCCAGCCGGGCCTCCAGCTGGGCGGCGCCCGCGGGAACCGTGGCGATGAGCGCCTCAGCCCGCTCGCCGGCGGGCACGGTCAGGTCGCGCGCGTCCACCAGCGCGCCGTCGGCGTAGATTTCCAGCCGCCGCGTGGCCTGCACGGCCGACGCGTTGCTGACCGCCACGAACACGTCGAGCTGCGCGCCGCCCGAGCGCCGCACCGCGGACAGGGCCGCGATCGCCTGGTTGGCATCCGTCGAGCCCACCCGGCGCACCTGGATGGTCGCGCCGATGCCGACGCCCGGCAGCCGGTCGGCGTTCGCATCGGTCACCACCACCACCGATGAGTCGGCGTCGCGGGCGGCCAGCGCCGAGGCCAGCGCGAACGCATCGGTCAGGTCGCCCGGGAGCTGGCTCGCCGTCAGCCGCTCGATGGCCGACAGCGCGGCGCTGCGATCCAGCGTCTCGCTGACCAGCACGTGCGCCGAGTCGTCGGCCGCCACCACCGTGACCCGGCCGCCTTCGGGCAGGTCGCCGATCACGCCGCGCGCGGCGTTACGGGCCAGCGCCATGCGCTCGCCCTCCGGATCGGTGGTGCCCATGGATGCCGACGTGTCGACGATGAGCACGACGTTGGCCGCCAGCTCGGACGTGCTGGACACGAACGGGCGGGTCGCCGCGATGACCGCCACCAGCGCGATGAGCAGCTGCAGCAGCAGCAGCCAGCTGAAGCGCAGCCGCTGCCACGGCGCGTTGGCCTCGACGTCCCGGATCAGCTGCTGCCACAGGAAGGTGCTGCCGACCGGCATGTCCCGCCGGCGCAGCCGCAGCATGTAGTAGGCGATGATGATCGGCAGGCTGACGAGGCCGATGAGCGCCAGCGGCGTGATCATCAGTCCACCACTCTCCGGCGGCGAAGCACGTCGAACAGCAGGTCGGCCAGGTCCAGGTCGGAGGTGACCGAGACGTACGAGCCTCCCCTGCGCGCCACGAAGCCGCCGATCTCCTCCTGCCACTCGTCCAGCCGGCTGCGGTAGCGGTCGACGAGGTCGTCGTCGCCGGTGACCTCGATGGCTGCCGCGGTCTCGCTGTCCACCAGCCGTGCGTCCGGCGGTACCTCGGGGTCGCGTTCCTCCGGGCTCAGGACGTGGATCACGGACAGCTGGCAGCGCGTGCCCGCCAGGTCGCGCAGCGCGTCCAGGTACCCCGGATCCAGCAAGTCGCTGATCAGCAGCAGCGGCCCGCGGCCGCGCAGCCGCGAGGCGTAGTCACGCGACGCGGCAGCCAGACCGGTGAGCCGCTCGGGGCGGCGCGTCGAGAGGAAGCGGAACACCTCGAACACCCGGCCCTTGCCGCGCAGCGGCCGCAGCGCATCGGCCCGTCCATCGCCCAGGAAGGCGACGCTCACCCGGTCCAGGTGGGCGAGCCCCAGGTAGGCCAGGGCGCCGGCCGCGCGGCGCGCGAAGGTGAGCTTGTTCGGCTGGCCGAAGTCCATGGAGCGGCTGGCATCCACCAGGACGTGGACGGTGACGTCCTCCTCCTCGACGAACAGCTTGATGAACAGCCGCTCCAGGCGGGCGTACACGTTCCAGTCGAGCTGCCGCAGGTCGTCGCCGGCGGCGTAGTTGCGGTAGTCGGCGAACTCGACGCTCTGTCCGCGGCGCACGGAGCGCCGCTCGCCCTTCATGCGGCCGGCGGTCAGCCGCCGGGAAGCGAGCTCCAGCTGGTCGAGGCGGCGCAGGAAGGCCTCGTCGAACAGGACGTCGGCACTCTCGTCCGCCGCCTCGGCGGTGCGAGCGACCGGCGCGGTCATCGGCGTCGCGAGGGCGAGCCGCTACTCGGCCGGCTCGGTCGGGGTCTCGGCCAGGATGGCGCGCACCACCGAATCGGTGCTGATGCCCTCTGCCTCTCCCTCGAAGTTCAGGATGATCCGATGCCGCAGTGCCGGCGGCGCCACGGCCTGCACGTCCGCGTAGGCCACGTTGTAACGGCCGTCCAGGAGGGCGTGGATCTTGGCGCCGAGCACGATGGCCTGCGCTCCGCGCGGTGACCCGCCGTAGCGCACGTACTGCTTCACCAGCTCGGGCGCGTTCTCGCTGTCCGGATGCGTGGCGCGCAGCACCTTCACCGCGTAGGCCATGACGTGCGACGCGATCGGCACGTCGCGGGCGAGCGCCTGCATCGACAGGATGTCGGCGCCGCTGGCCGCCGGCTGCACGCTGATGCGCTCCGCGCCGGTGGTGCGCTCCATGATCGAGATGAGCTCCGCCTCCGACGGAAACGGCACGTCGACCTTGAAGAAGAAGCGGTCGAGCTGAGCCTCGGGAAGCGGGTACGTGCCCTCCATCTCCAGCGGGTTCTGCGTGGCCAGCACGAAGAATGGCTCCGACAGCGTGTACTGCTGCTTGGCCACCGTCACGCGGTGCTCCTGCATCGCCTCCAGCAGCGCGCTCTGGGTCTTGGGCGTGGCGCGGTTGATCTCGTCGGCCAGCACCAGGTTGCTGAAAATCGGCCCCTGCTGGAAGCGGAAGCGCCGCTCGCCCTCCTCCTCGACGATGATGTTGGTCCCGACGATGTCGGCCGGCATCAGGTCCGGAGTGAACTGGATGCGGCTGAAGCCCAGCTCCAGCGCATCGGCCATGGTGCGGACCAGCATCGTCTTGCCGAGTCCCGGAACGCCCTCCAACAGCGCGTGGCTGCCAGCCAGGAGGCTGATCAGCGTCTGTCGCACCAGCTGCTGCTGCCCGACGATGAAGCGGCCGACCTCGGTTTCGATGGCCGTTGCCAGCTCCGAGAAGCGCTCGGGTTCGATGCGCTCCACCGCCGGGGCGCCCGTGGTCGTCTGCTCGGTCATGTGTCCCTCGCTCACTGGGTCGGTTCGAGACGCGTGAAGTAGTCGCGCACCAGGTCCTTCAAGGTGATCGGCACTCCCTGCCGGTCGAGCTGGAAGTTCGCGAAGCTGCTGAACAGGTCGAAGACGGTTCGATACGGGACCAGGGCGTCGTTGTCCAGGCCGATGCCGCTGCCGCTGCCGTTCTGCTGCTGCCCGCCATCTCCGCCCTGGCCGGCGATGAAGCTCGGGTCGCCTGGCTGGCCGATGCGATCCCACGGCGTGAACACGTCGTCCAGGCCGGAGACGTCGAAGCCCTTGTTGCCCTGCGTCGGCCCATTGAAGCCGCCGGTCCGGATGCCGCCGCCCGGGATGCGACGCACGTTGGTTCCCCCGCCACCAACGCCCTGGTTGCCCCCGCTACCGGGCTGATTGCCTGGCTGATTTCCAGGCTGGTTGCCGGGTTGATTGCCAGGCTGGTTGCCGGGTTGGTTGCCGGGTTGGCCGGATGAGCCCGGTTGACCCGAGGCCCCCGGCTGTCCCGACGAGCCTGGCTGGCCCGATGCTCCCGGCTGACCCGAGGCCCCGGGCTGTCCCGACGAGCCTGGCAGGCCCGATGATCCCGGCTGACCCGAGGCGCCCGGCTGACCCGACGCTCCGGGCTGCGGCTGGCCCGCGCGTGCCACCTGGCGCGCCCCGTCCTGCAATGCCGATTGCGCGCGCGCCACGCCACGCTGCAGCTGGCGGTCGGCATTCGCCTGGCGCATCGCGTCCGCGGCGCGCTGCAGCGCGTCGGATGCCTGCTGCCGGTTCGCGGTGGAGCCATCCTGGGCCACGCGGTCGAGGGCGTCCGCCGCGCGGGCCAGCTCGCGCGCCACGTCCGGCTGGGCGGCAGCGGCCGCAGCGGCACGCCGCAGCTGCTCGGCGAGGTCCGAAGCTTCCTGCCCGCTCATGTTGCCGGTCCGGTTCTTGGCCGCCTCGAGATCCTTGGCCGCCTGCTCCGGGTCCCCATCCTCGTTGGCCTGCTCGTTGCCGGTGGTGGCCCGCGACAGCTCGCGCGCCAGCTGGGTGAGCGCCGCGTCCTTGGCTGCGGCCTGCGGATCGGTCAGCCGCGAGAGCTGCTCCTGGACGGAACCGATGCGCGCCAGCACGTCCTGGCGGTCGCCGCCGTTCTCGCGCAACTCGCGAGCAAGGCGGCGCAGCTGCTCCAGCAGCTCCCGTCTGCGGGGATCATCCGTATCGGCGCCCTCGCGCTCGACCTCGTCGGCCACGTCCTCGATGCGCTCCGCCAGGTCACGGCTGGCATCCCGCGCCGCGGCGCGCTCGCGCAGCAGCTGGTCCTGCGGGTTCGGCCACACCGTCAGCGTCAGCGCCAGCATGCCCACCGCCAGCGCGCCCATGGCGCGGCGGCGTTCGAGTCGCGGCCGGAAGGCGCCGGCCAGCCGATTGGAGAGCAGATGGCTGCGGGCGTCGCTCAGCTGGCGCTGGCGCAGCTCCTCCTCGGCGGGCGTCGCCGCTTCGGTGGCCGTCACCAGCTCGGCGGCGGTGCCCAGTCGCTGGAGCATGCCCAGCTCCTCGTCCGAGATGCGCGCGGTCTCGAGCAGGCTCGGGCGCCGCGTCCACGACCACGCTCCCCAGGCAGCCAGGGCGATGGCCACGATTCCCAGCCGCGCCAGCGGCGCCCAGTCGAGCGCCACGGTGCGCGCGCCGAGCTGCAGGAGCGCCAGTGCGGCCAGCGCCGCGATGCCAACCGGCCAAGCCACCGCCGCTGCACGTCGCAGCCACAGACGGCGGCGCAGCGCGCGCAGGCGAGCCAGCGCATCGGTGCCGAGCCGCGAGGCGATGGCGTCGGCCAGGAGGCGGTCGTTCATGGGTTCGTTCCTCTCGGCGCCGGTCGGCGACGGATGGCCCACGGACGCCGCCCGACGGGGCCCAGCAGCCGCGTGGACAGAAGTGTCAGCAGCAACGCGATGCCGGTCACCGTGATGCTGATCCTCGGCCAGAAGTGATCCGACACCAGCTCAGGTGCCTGGTCCGCAGGGCGGTCGGGAGGAGCGACGGGCGGGAAGAAGGGACCGTCGTCGATCCCGTTGCCGGGACCCTCCACCGGGACCCCCGGGAATACGCCGCTGCGGGCGCGCAGCGTGTCCAGCAGCTCGCTGAAGTCGCCGTACTCGAGCTCCGTGTTGGCCAGCACCTCGG
The DNA here is from genome assembly GCA_035701385.1 of Candidatus Limnocylindria bacterium. Taxonomy (GTDB): domain Bacteria; phylum Chloroflexota; class Limnocylindria; order QHBO01; family QHBO01; genus DASSCW01. Next base: position 14,609 of record DASSNI010000205.1, read on the forward strand.
TCATCGCCACCGCCGGGTTGGCGTACAGGATCCATTCGGGCGCCCGCCGCACCTCGCCGAAGGTGTTGCGCGGGTCGTTGGTGAGCAGCGAGGTCCACAGCCGGAACAGGAGCAGCGTGCCGATGCCGAGCGCGATGAGCGTCGCGTAGGTCAGCACCGTGGCCGTCTGGGTGCGCTTGATGAGCGCCGAGTAGAAGAGCCCGACCACGCCGCAGCCGATGGCCGACGTGAACAGCACCACCTGCTGGCGGAGGATGTCATCGACCGATGCGCCGCCGTACATCAGCACCATGGCCGAGATCGGGATGCCGGCCAGCAGGATGAGGATCACGAACGCCATGGCCGACAGCAGCTTGCCGATGACCAGGCCGGCGGGCCGCATCGGCGTCGCGATCAGCATGTCCAGGGTCTGCTTCTCGCGCTCCAGGCTGATGGCGCCGGCGGTCAGCGCCGGGGCGATCAGGCACGCCAGCAGCAGCTGGAACAGCGACAGGACGGTGAAGATGGCCTGTCCCACCCGCGCCGAGGCGTTCGGCACGCCGATGGCGCCGAACTCGCCACCACCGAAGCGCGCCGCCTCGCGCGCCACCGGCGCCTCCACGGCGTAGGCGCCATAGGCGATCAGCGCCAGCACGCCCAGGTACAGCGTCAGCACCACGAACGCGCGGCGGCCCCTGAAGCGCGAGCGCACCTCCTTGGCCATGATCGTGGCCACGGTGGACGCCATCTCGCGCACGGCCGATCGGCGAGCCGGGGAAGCCATGACCTCGGCGCTCATGCCGCACTGTCCTCCTGCATGCCCGTCACCTGGAGGAAGATCTCCTCGAGCCCGCTGGTCGCCTGGCTGAAGCCGGCGACGCGGTGGCCGGCCTCGACCATGCGGCGCAGCAGGTCGGCCTGCTCATCGGGACCTCCGTCATACGGCAGCTCGAGGCGGCTGACCCCGTCGGCGCCGCCGACCTCCATGACGTCGCCGGCACGTGGATCGGTTCCCAGCCAGCTGATGGCCTCCGCCGCGTCTGACACCACGTCGATCCGCAGCAGGGCGCTGGCGCGCAGCGAGCGCTCGATCTCGTCGATCCGCCCGGCGCGCACCATGCGGCCGTGGTCGATGATGCCCACCGAGGTGCACAGCTCGCCGAGCTCCGGGAGGATGTGGCTGGAGACGAGCACCGTCTTTCCCATGTCGCGAAGGGTGCGCATGATCTCGCGCACCTCGACCCGGGCACGCGGATCCAGCCCCGAGGCCGGCTCGTCCAGGATGAGGAGCTGCGGGTCGTGGACCAGGGTGTGGGCCAGGCACAGCCGCTGCCGCATGCCGCGCGACAGCGACTCGACGTAGGCGTCGCGCTTGTCTGACAGTCCCACGATCTCCAGCAGCTCGCCGATCATGCCCCGGCGGCGGGAGGGTGGCACGCCGTAGCAGCGCGCGAAGAAGTCCAGGTACTCCCAGGTGCGCAGGTCGTCGTACACCCCGTAGAAGTCGGGCATGTAGCCGATGCGCCGGCGGACCTCCACCGGGTCCACGTCGACGTCCACGCCGCAGACGGTGGCCTGCCCGGCGGTCGGGGCGAGCAGGGTGGCAAGGATGCGCATCATCGTCGTCTTGCCGGCGCCGTTCGGCCCCACCAGGCCGAAGATCTCGCCGGGCGCAACCTCGAGGTCGACGCCGGCCAGCGCCAGCTCACCGTCGTAGCGCTTCACCAGGGAGCGCGTCTGGACGACCGGTTCCATGCTCACATCACCCCCTCGACCGCCGCGCCCACGAACACCGCCGGCGAGCCGTTGTTCTCGTCGCCGGTGCCGGTGACGCGGACCAGCATGCCCCCGCCGGAGTCGAGCAGCGTCACGCCGGCCGGCACCGGGAACCGGCTGCGCTGCGACAGGTCGCCGAGGTCGAGCCACTCCTCCGCACGGAGGTCATAGACCGAGAGGCGGTAGCCACGCGGCAGCGGCGAGCTCACGCCCACCTGGTTGTAGAAGATGACGGACGGGTCGGCGCCGGCGACCACCTGCACCTCGGTCGGCGAGATGCGGCTCGCCTCGAGCGGCAGGCTTACCCGGAACTCGACCTCTCCGCTGCCGAGCGTCAGCCAGCCCGGCTCCAGCTCGTCCACCTGGCCGGCCGTCGACACGACCTCGGTCGTCATCTGCGCCGGCTGGATGGACACGGTGCCCGGACCCAGGCGCGGCGTGCCGGCCAGGATCTCGACCGACTGCGTGTAGCGCTGCACCGAATGGCCATCGAGCGCGATGGGCATCGGCGAGGCGTCCACCCGCCAGCCGAGCAGGAAAGGTCCGCGTCCCACGCCGCCGCCCATGCCGCCGGCGCGCCAACCGAAGCCTCCGTAGCCCACCAGGCTGTCGATGACCTGCCGCCGCATGGCGATGCGGCGCTGCTCGGCGGTGGTGCCGTTGCCGGTCACGAATCCGTAGATCTGGTCCGACGTCGCGGCCTGGCTGACGTTGGTGATCCGCAGGTCGAAGGTCTTGCGGGCGCCGGCCTCCAGGGTGCCGATCATCTTGCCGCCACCGGGGGCCAGCACCGCCACGTCCTCGATGGTCGCGTCGCTGCCGTTGCGCACCTCCCCGTGGATGCCCTGGGTCGAGTACGACCAGTCGATGTGCAGGGCCGGCTGGTAGCCGATCAAGGTTTCGCTGCGCACGACCTCCATGCCGAACACGTTGACCGCCAGGTCCTCGAGCCGCGACGGGCTGCCCTGCTCGGTCGTGTAGCGCGGCGCGTTGGCATCGCCCTCCACGTAGATGTTCCGCAGGCGTGATAGCAACGCCTCGCCACCGACCGTCACGTCATAGCTGGCCCGGGCGGGGGAGAAGACCCCGGCGTAGGTGCTCACCGTGGCCGCGCTGCCATCCGGCGTCGAGCGCACCAGCGAGACCTCGTTGAGGATGATGTCGCTGCCCTTCATGGTCAGGCCCAGGCCGTAGGTGCCGGCCGAGAAGACGATCACCAGCAGGGGCGCCGTGACCCAGGCCAGCTCGCGTCGGTCCAGCCGGTTGAGGGCGAAGTAGCTGATGGGGCCGATGAGCAGGATGTAGGCGGCCAGAAGCGCCAGCAGCAGCTCGGCGGCGGGAACCTCCAGCGCGGGCAGGTTCGAGAGCGCCTGGATCATGATCGCCGACAGCTCGTCCTCCAGCGGCCCGCTGGGGTTGAACTGCTGTTCGATCCGATCGTCGGGCAGCAGCCGCGACCACAGCAGGCCGGCGTCCTGCCAGGCCCGGAACGGCTCAGCGGACAGGTCGGCGCCGATCCAGGTCACGTGCCCGGCGCCACGCGTGGCGGTGGCGAACAGGCTGCGATCGCCGCTTGCCACCAGGTCCACCGCGCCGGAACGCGGCGTGCCCAGCGCCACCGTGCCGCTCGCCGCGGCGTCGGGAGCGTCGGCCGCCAGCCAGTCATACAGCGGGTTGAGCTGCACGCCGTCCACGGCGGAGATGCCCTCGACCGGCAGCATCTCGGCCAGCCCGGCGGTGCGCGCCTGCCAGTCCGCCCCGCCGATCACCACCAGGTGACCGCCGCCCGCGACCCAGCGCTCGAGCGCCTGGCGCTGCGGCTCGGTCAGGC
>DASSNI010000206.1:0-16698 GCA_035701385.1 Candidatus Limnocylindria bacterium
GGCGTCCTTGCTCTCCTGGACGTTGGGCTGGTCGAAGGGGTCGATGCCCAGGATGATGCCGGTCGCCGCGGTGGCGACCTCCCAGCGCAGGAACTCGCCGCCGAGCTCGTAGGGGTCGGTGATGCCGATGCGGACCACCGGATGCCCCAGGCCCTCGAGCGCAGATGCCAGGTCCGCCAGCTCGGCCAGCTCGGCCAGCTCGGGCGCGTCGGCCTGGTCGAGGGTCATGATCACGAAGCTGCGGTCGGGGCCGTAGCGGTCGGGCTCGGCGAGCGGCTCGCCGACCACCGGGACGATGCCGCGTCCCGCCTTGCCGGTGCTCTCCGCGATCAGCTGCTCCGCCCAGTCGCCGAAGCTGGCGAGGCGGGCCGAGGTGAGGATCGTCAGCTTGTCGCGTCCCGCCAGCGCGGCCTCGCCCATGGCGGCGCCCAGCCGCAGCCCGGGGTTGGCCGACGCCGGGCGACGGCACGCCTCGGCCATGGTCGAGGCGTGCGCCAGCAGCCGATTCAGGTCCACGCCATGCAGGGCGGCCGGCAGCAGGCCGAAGACCGACAGCGCCGAGTAGCGGCCACCGACGTCCGGTGGACCGTCGACGATTGCGCGGAACTCCTGCGCGCGTGCCACTTCCGCCAGCGAGCTGCCGGGGTCGGTGATGGCCACGAAGTCGAGCGCCGGGGCGAAGTCGGCCATGGCCGCGTGGTAGGCATTCGGCTCGGTGGTCGAGCCGGACTTGCTGCTGACGCAGAACAGCGTGCGCCCGGCCTGCGCCCAGTCGCGGAACTCGCGCACCGCATCGGGATGGGTGGAGTCCAGGATCCGCAGCGGCAGACCACCGTGCTCGCCGGCGATCTCGAAGACGCGCGCGAACAGCTCCGGCGCCAGGCTGGAGCCCCCCATGCCCAGCACCGCGGCACGACCGTAGCCGTCGGCGCGCACGTCGCGCGCCAGGTGCTCCAGCTCGGCCACGCGGTCCGCCATGGCGCTCGGCAGGTCGAGCCAGCCGAGCCAGCGGCTCAGCTCATCCGGCGCCTTGCCGGACTCGGCCCACAGGCTGCCGTCCTTCTGCCACAGGCGCTCGGCGACGCGATCCTCGTCCCAGCCGGCGAGGCGCTCGGCGATCGCCGTGTCCAGCGGCCCATGGCTCATGGCCGGCGCACCTCAGGCGAGCCGGCTCATGCGGGTGCCAGCGCCTCGCGCTGACCCTCGATGGCCGCGATGAGCTCGTCGAACGACTTGCCGAACGCCGCGATGCCCTCCTCGATCAGCTCGTCGGTGACCCGCTCCACGCGGATGCCCTGCTGCTCGATGCGCCGCAGCGTCTCACGCGCGCCATCGACGTCACGGTCCAGGGTGCGCTCCAAGCGACCGTGGTCGTTGAAGGCCTGGATCGTATCCAGCGGCATGGTGTTCACGGTCTGCGGCCCGATGAGCTCTTCCACGTACAGCACGTCGCGGTAATCCGGGTTCTTGGTCGAGGTGCTCGCCCAGAGGCAGCGCTGCACGCGCGCGCCCGCGTCACGCAGCTCGGCGAACTCCGGGCCTTCGAAGATCTCCTGGAACGCGGAGTAGGCGAGCTTGGCATTGGCAATCGCGGCCTGGCCGCGCAGTCCCAGGGCTTCGTCTGAGCCGATGGCGTCCAGCGCCTTGTCGACCTTGCTGTCCACCCGGCTGACGAAGAAGCTGGCCACGGATGCCACCCGACTGACGTCCTCACCGGCATCCAGGCGGCGCCGCAGCCCCGCGATGTAGGCGCGCGCAACGTCCCGGTAGACGTCGACGCTGAACATCAGCGTGATGTTGACGTTGATGCCCTCGGCGATCGCATCCTCGATGGCGGGCAGGCCCGCCGGGGTGGCGGGGATCTTGACGAAGGCGTTCGGCCGTCCCACGCGCTCGAACAGGTGACGGGCGCGCTGCAGGGTGCCCTCGGAGTCATCGGACAGGTCGGGCTCGACCTCGATCGAAACGAAGCCATCGGCCCCGTCGGACTCGTCGTACACGCCGCGCAGGACGTCCGCGGCGTCCCGCACGTCGCTGACGGCGATCTCCTCGTAGATGGCGCGGCTGTCGTCGCCGGCCTCGATCTCGCGGCCGATCAGCTCGTCGTACTGGCCGGAGGCCACCGCCTTGGCGAAGATCGTGGGGTTGCTGGTCAGCCCGCGGATGCCATCGGCCACCAGCTCGCGCAGGCGACCGGTCTCGATCAGCTCGCGGTCGATGAAGTCGATCCAGGGGCTCTGGTCGTGTTCGGCGTACAGCCGTTGCAGCGCATTCATGCTCGTTCTTGCCTCCTTACGCCTTGGCGGCCGCCCGCGCACCGACCAGCTCTCGGGCGGCGGCGGCAATGTGCTCCGCATCGATCTCGGCGGCCTCAAGCTGCTCGGCCGGCGTGGCCGAGCCGGGCATGATGCGTACCGCCAGCTTGCGAACCGGGACGGAGCGACCCTCGGCCGCCAGCGCGTCCAGCACCGCGTCGCCCAGGCCCCCCTCGGGGAAGTGGTCTTCCACCGTCACCATGGCGCTCGTCTCGCGGGCAGCGGCACGGATCGTCTCCTCGTCGACGGGCTTGATCGAGTACAGGTCGATGACCCGGGCCGGGATACCCTCGGCGGCCAGCAGATCGCCGGCCTTCAGCGCTTCGTGCAGGGTGATGCCGGCGCCCACCAGGGTCACGGCATCGTCTGCGCTGCTCCGCAGCACGCGGCTGCCGCCGACGCGGAACTCCTCGCCGGGCTGGTAGATGACCGGTGTCTTCTCGCGCGTCGTCCGCAGGAAGACGATCCCCTCCAGGTCCGCCGCGGCCGCCAGCAGGGCTGCAGTCTGGTTGGGATCCGATGGATACAGCACCGTGCTGCCGTGCACGGCTCGCAGCGAGGCAAGGTCCTCCAGCGCCATCTGCGACGGGCCGTCCTCACCGATGCTCACCCCGGCGTGCGAGCCGGCCAGCACGATGTTCGCGCGGCTGACCGCCGCCATGCGCACGAAGTCGTAGGCGCGCGCCAGGAAGGCGGCGAAGGTGGCGGCGAAGGGCCGCCAGCCGCGGACCTGGAAGCCGACCGCGTAGGCCAGCATCTGCTGCTCAGCAATGTAGGCCTGCACGAAGCGCTCGGGATGCGCCTCCTTGAACTCCTCGGAGTACGTCGAATTGCCGACTTCGCCGTCAATGGCCACCACGTCGCCGCGGGCGTTGCCCAGCGCCACCAGGGCGTCGCCGTACGCCTTGCGGGTCGCCTCCTTGGTGCCGATCTCGTACGCCGGCAGGCTGAGCTCGCCCTTGGTCTCGAACCGATGCGGCTTCCCTTCTCCGCTCGGCTTCGCGACCGCGATCGAGATGTTCCGCTCGCCGCCGAGCTCGCGGATCGCCTCCGCCTCGTCGGAGATTGGCTTGCCATGCGCGCCGTTCTTGTTCGCCACCGCGGCCACGCCGTGGCCCTTCTCGGTGCGCGCCACGATCACCGTCGGACGGCCGCTACCGTTGCTGGCCTCGGCCAGCGCCGCATCGATCTCGGCGACGTCGTGGCCGTCGATCTTGATGGCATGCCAGCCGTTGGCCGTCGCACGATTGGCGTAGACGTCCAGGTCCCAGCCGTACATCGTCTCGCCGGTCTGGCCCAGCCGATTGACGTCGATGATGGCGGTGAGGTTGTCCAGCCCGTGGTAGCCGGCCGCCTCGAACGCCTCCCAGATCGATCCCTCGGCCATCTCCGAGTCACCGCACAGGCACCACACCCGGTACGGCAGCCGATCGAGGTACTTGCCGGCGTAGGCCACGCCCACGGCGATCGGCAGGCCCTGGCCCAGCGAGCCGGTGGCCACGTCGACCCACGGCAGAATCGGCGTGGGGTGGCCCTCCATGCGGCTGCCGAGCTTGCGGAAGGTGAGCATCTCCTCGTCGCTGATCGCGCCCGCCGCCTTGTACATGGCGTACAGCAGCGGCGAGGCGTGGCCCTTCGAGAAGATGAGGTGGTCGTTGCGCGGGTCATCCGGCGAGCCGAAGTCGTAGTGCAGGTAGCGGCTCATCAGCACGGCCATCAGGTCCGCGGCGGACATCGACGAGGTCGGATGCCCGGATCCAGCCGCCGAGCTGGAACGGATCGAATCGACGCGCAGCTGCTGTCCGAGCTCGCGCCACTGCTCCAGGTCGTTCTCTGACACGCTCACCACTTCCCGCAAGTTCTCTGCCCGCTACCCGTACGCGCCAATGATACGAGGCGCGGCTCTGTGAGCCGATTGGCTGGCTCGCCCGGGGGCGGCGACCCAGCGTGGCACGGGCCGGCATCGGCGCACACGAAACGGCGCCCCCGCAAGGGCGCCGTCAGGACGCGGGACTGTGGGTGGAGGTCAGCCGCGCATCAGGCGGAAGCAGTCGCTGCAGTAGACCGGCCGCGCGCCGGTTGGCCGGAATGGGACCTGCGTGTCCTTGCCGCAGCGCGCGCACACGGCATCGAACATCTCGCGCGGGCCGCGGCTGTAGCCACCGCCGGCGTACCCGCCACCCCCGCCGGAATAGCCTCCGGCCGAGTAGCCGCCGTTGCCGCCACCACCATTGGCGGCCCGTCGCTGCGCCCGGCAGGACGGGCAGCGCTTGGGCGCAGAGGTGAAGCCCTTCTGCGCGAAGAATTCCTGCTCGGAGGCGGAGAAGACGAAGTCGATCCCGCAGTCCGCACAGGTGAGCACCTGATCGGTGTAGGCCACAAGGACCCTCCCAACGTGTGATTGCTGCGCCGGGTGCATCCCTCGCAGAGCGCCGGCCACGGGTCTTGCCGATTCCCCGTGAGCCGACGCGATGGACGTGGTGGGAGGGGACGGAAGGCTGCTGGCGCCGCGCGGTGGCGGCCCGACTCGAGGCGAGTATACGCAGCGCTTCGGGTGGCGCAAGGCGCCGCCGGAGCCTGCGAGAGCCTCCCCCGTGCGGTTGGCTATGCTGGCGCCGATGCGCACGATCGTGCTGGTCGTCGGCCTGTTGGTGGCGTTGGCCGGTGCCGTCTTCGCCCTGCAGGGCGCCGGCATCCTGCCCGGCAGCTACATGACCGGTGACCGGCTGTGGCTGGTGATCGGCCTGGTCATGGTCCCGATCGGGCTGGCCATGGCCTGGTGGGCGCGCCGCTCGGCGCCGCGCGGACCCTAGGCGTCCTGCAGCTCGGCGCCGGCGATGGCCATCTCCGCCAGCGCCCGCTCGTCGTCACCCGGCTTCAGGTTCACCGCGGCCACCGCCCGCGTCAGCACCACGGTCTCGAAGCCCAGGCGGCGCGCGTCGAGCGCAGTCGCATTCACGCAGTAGTCGGTTGCCAGCCCGCAGATGACGACCCGGTCGATGCCGCGCTCGCGGAGCATCGACTGGAGCGGCGTGGGCACCTCGGCCCCGGTGAGCGGGTCTCGCATGGTGAAGCCGGAGTATCCGTCCTCCCCGTTCGCGCCCTTGCGCACGATGTCGCCGTCGACCAGAAGGTCGGGGTGCAGCTCCGCGCCCCACGTGTCGGCGACGCAGTGCGCCGGCCAGGTGCCGCCGTCCTTGGCGAAGTGCGGCGTGGAGGGCGGATGCCAGTCCTGGGTGTAGACCACGCTCGCGCCGGCGGCCCGTGCCTGCGCGACCTCGGCGTTGATGCGGGGCATGATGTGCGCCGCCCGGGCGACGGACAGGCTGCCGGCCGGATCGGCGAAGTCGTTCTGGACGTCCACCACGATCAGCGCGGTGTCCGGACCGTAGTCCGTCATGCGCCGATGATAGCCACGCTCAGTGATAGGCCGCCACCGGGGCCGAGCCCTCCGGCTGCTCGCCCGGGCCGGTCGGCGCGGTCTCGCCCACGTGCTGGCGCAGCGGCAGCTCCGGCAGCAGCGTCACGATGATCGCGCCCGCCAGGATGGCGGCCACCACCCCGAACCACATGGCGCTGCCGATGGCGATCGACATGGCCTCCTTGAAGGCCGCCTCGATGCTGGGCAGGATCGCCAGGAGCTGCTCGCGGAACTGAGCCGGCACCTGATCCAGCAGCCGCGCGCCGGAATCGCCGACGCTGGTCAGCTGCCCCTGCGACAGGTGGCCCTGGATCTGGTCCACGACCGGCTGCGGCACGCCCTTGGCCAGCAGCTGGCGCGGCGCCTCGGCGACCACCGTGCTGCCGAACACCGTGCCGGCGATGGCCAGGCCGATGGAGCCACCGATCTGGCGGAAGAACGTCAGCGCGCTGGTGGCCACGCCCATCTGCCGGAACGGGACGGCGTTCTGCACGATGATCGTGAAGACGGCCATGGACGGACCGATGCCCAGGCCCATGATCACCAGCCAGATCCACAGGGTCGGGATGCTGGTGCTGGCGTGCAGCTGCGTCATCAGCAGAATGCCCACCCCGGCCACCACCATCGCCGTCGCGACCAGCCACTTGTAGCGGCCGGTGCGGCTGACGATCTGGCCGGAGCCGATGGAGCCGATCATCAGGCCGGCCATCATCGGCAGGATCTGGTAGCCGGATGCGGTGGCCGAAGAGCCCTGCACCGCCTGGAACCAGAGTGGGATGAAGATGATCCCGCCGAAGAAGCCGAAGCTGACCAGGCCGGTGGCCAGCACCGAGGCGGTGAAGGTGCGATTGCTGAACAGCTCCAGGTGGAGGATCGGCTCCGCGGCGCGCGACTCGATCCAGACGAACACCGCTGCCAGCGCCAGGCCGAGCAGGATGAGACCGCCGACCGCCGGGTCGGTCCACTCGCCGGTCTGCTTGTTGGTCAGGCCGAGCAGGATCGGCACCACGGCCGCGGCGAAGACCGCCGCGCCGAGGTAGTCGACCGAGACGGAGCGCTCCGGGTGGCTGATCCGCGGCAGCAGCCGCCAGATGACGGCCAGCGCCACGGCGCCGACCGGCAGGTTCACGAAGAAGATCCAGTGCCAGCTGATGTTGTCGGTCAGGAAGCCGCCCAGGAACGGGCCGATCAGCATGGCGATGGCGAACACGCCGCCGAACAGGCCCTGGTAGCGGCCACGCTCGCGTGGGCTGAACAGGTCGCCGATGACCGCCAGGCTGATCGGGAACAGGGCGCCGGCGCCCAGGCCCTGGATGCCGCGGAACAGGATGAGCTGCCACATGGTCTGGCTGAGGCCGGACAGCAGCGAGCCGAACAGGAACAGCCCGATCCCGACCATCAGCAGCGGACGCCGCCCGAACTGGTCCGACAGCTTGCCGTACAGCGGACCGGTGACGGTGCTGGTCAGCAGGTAGACCGTGACCACCCAGGTGTACAGCTCGGTGCCCCGCAGGTCAGTGAGGATGCGCGGCATGGCCGTGCCGACGATGGTCTGGTCCAGCGCTGCCAGGAAGAGCGCGAGCAGGACGGCGCCCAGGATCTCCATCCTTGCCCGCTGCTCGACGTGGACCGGCGCGTCGGCGGTGAGGGTTGTCACGGGGTTTCGTCTCCTTCGGTGATGCGCTCGAGCGCCGTACGCAGGGATCGGATGCCGGCCAGCAGGCTCTTCTGTGCGGCCGCCGGCAGCTGACCGACGGCGGCGCTCATCCGCCGGTGGCGTGCTTCGTGGAGGGCGGTGATGTCGGCCTCGCCCTCCTCCGTCAGGCTGACCAGTACCACCCGACGATCGCGCGTGTCGTGCGTGCGGCGAACGAGCCCACGCTCCTCGAGGCGGCTGACGAAGCCGGTGGCGGTCGGCAGGCCGGAGCCGATGAGCTCGGCCACGCGTGTCATGGCGACCGGCCCACCGTGGTGGATCTTCGACATCAGGAAGACGTGGCCCATGCTCATGCCGCGCTGATGGCAGTACGCCAGGAACGCCGCGCGCTCGTTGAACATCAGCGCGCCCAGCTCCTCGATGAGCTGCGCCGCCGTGTCCTCGTCGCCGGTCGTTCGCGGTGGGCTAATAGTTTGTGTCAAGCGAATGATTCTAGGACTACGAACGATTCCACGTCAAGCATTTTGTGGGGCCAGTATCGTCCGCCTGATGGCTGAGCCGCTGACCGCCGAAGACCTCGCGCTCCGACCCGGGGGCGGCGTGCGCAGCCCCTGGCTGCGCGATGCACTGGCGGCAGAGGGAGATCCTGCCCCGCTCCCTCCCCCGCCGGCGCGGCTGGATGCCGATGTGCTCATCGTCGGCGGCGGCTACACCGGGCTGTGGACGGCGCTCCAGCTTCGCGAGCGCGCTCCGGAGCTGCGCGTGGCCGTCGTGGAGCAGGACATCTGCGGTGGTGGCCCGTCCGGCCGCAACGGTGGGTTCGCGAACTCCTGGTGGGACGAGCTCGACGCGCTGGTCGACCTGTACGGGGAGCAGCGCGCGCTGGAGGCGGCCCGGGCCGCGTCGGACACGGTCGCAGCCATCGGCGCATGGTGCGATCGGCATGGCGTGGACGCGCACTTCCGGCAGGCCGGCATGCTGGTGGTGTCCACCACGCCCATCCACGACGGGCGGCCGGCGGAGGCCGCGCGGCTCGCCGCGGAGCTGGGTGTCGGTGAGGAGCTGCGACGGCTGAGCGCCGAGGAGGTTGCCGTCCGCTGCCGCTCACCGCGATTCCGCAACGGGGCGTTCATGCGTGCCGGCGCCACCGTCCAGCCGGCGCTCCTGGCCCGCGGGCTGCGCCGCGTGGCGCTCGCCGAGGGCGTGAGCATCCACGAGGGCACGAGGGCGCGGCCCGGGATTCGCGGCGACGGCAGCGGCGTCCGGCTCATCGCCGACAGCGCGGCCGGCATCCACGACCTGCGGGGGCGCCGGCTGGTGCTGGCCACGAACGCCTGGTCCGCCGCCTGGCCCCCGCTCCGTCGCGCGGTGCTCGCCTGGGGCAGCTACATGGTCCGCACCGAGCCGATCCCCGAGGAGCTGCTCGCCGAGCTGGGCTGGACCGGTGGCGAGTCCATCTACACCGCCCGCTTCAACGTCGAGTACTTCCACGTCACCCGCGACCGGCGCATCGCCATCGGCTCGGGCGGTGGCGTGCCGGGCTACGACGGTCGCATCGGCCCTGTCTTCACCGATGACCTGGCGTCCGCCCGGCGGGCGGCATCGGCATTCCGCACCCTGTTCCCGCAGCTGCGCGACGTTCGGCTGACCGATGCCTGGGGTGGGCCGATCGACGTCTCCGGCGCCCACCTGCCGCGCTTCGGCACCGTGCCCGGCCTGCCGGTGCTCTACGCGGCGGGGTTCTCGGGCAACGGGGTGGCGCCCTCGCACCTGGCCGGCCGTGTCCTGGCGGCGCTGGTCGTCGGAGCCGATGAGCCGCTGACGCGGCTTCCGATGATCGGCCCACCGCCGCGCCGCCTGCCGCCCGAGCCGTTCCGCTACATTGGCGCCCGTGTCATGCGGCGCATGATCATGCTCCGCGAAGGCCGTGAGCTGGACGGGAAGCGTGCGCCGTGGATCCTGCGGCAGCTGACCGCCCTGCCCAGGCGGCTGGGCTACCACCTCGGCCCCGGCCCGTCCTGATCCCCACGCGAGGAGAGCAATGCCAGACCTGATCGCCGGCGTCGCCGACATGCTGCGCGAGACGCGCCGCGCAGAGCGCGACCTGTTCGGAGCGCTGGACGCGTCGGTTCGCGAGACCCCGATCCGTCCCGGCGACTGGACGCCCAAGGACTTCCAGGCGCACCTCACCGCCTGGAAGGCGCGGCAGGCGAATCGCTTCGCCGCGGCGCGGCGCGGAGGGGAGGCGCATCTCACGCCGGATGGCGAGACGGATGAGGTCAACGCCAAGCTGCGCGAGGCGCGGCTCGACTGGACCTGGGACGCGATCGTGGAAGAGGCCGATACGGTCAGCGACCAGCTGCTGCGCGAGGTCACCACCACCACGCCCGACATGCTCGAGCAGTTCGAGAACCTGCTGGCGGGCACCTTCGGCAACGGTCCCTTCCATGCCATGACCCATTTCGCGTGGCTCGAGGACGCGGGCGTCCCGGTCGACTCCGGTCGGATCGCCAGATTCGCCGATACGATCGAGGAGGGCGTGCGCACGACCGACCTGCCGGCGCGCGACGCCGGGACCGCGATCTATAACCTGGCGTGCTACCACGCCCTCGCTGGGCGGCTGGACGTCGCGCGCGGTCAGCTGCGCGAGGCGTTCGAGCTGCGGCCGGACCTGGCCGACTTCTCGATGGCCGACGACGACCTGATCGCCATCCGTGGCGAGCTGCCGGCACTCGCCGGCCGCGACGACCTGGGCTAGCCCGGGAAGAGGCGGCGCAGCCGCCGGTACGCGGTCGCGGCCGGGCCGCGACGGCCCTTCAGCCACTGCGGGTCGCCCATCGACGACATCCGGTGGCGGGCAGCGGGTGGTGGCGGCCGCACGCCTTCAGACGCTTCGGCGACCGGCGGGGTGTGGGCCTTGGGCGATGGCGGGGGCGCTGCGGCCGGTTGTGACGGACGTCCCAGCAGGCTGCGGATCGCCTCCACCTCGGCCTCGTCCCAGCCCTCGTCGGCGGCCAGTCGCGCCAGCTCGGCGTCCGACAGCTCCAGGCCCCCGGCAGGCTGGTCGGGGGTGGGCCTGGCGGCGGCCGGAGGCGCATCCGCGCTGCGCCAGCCCTGCGCTGCGACCTCCAGCGAAGCCTCCTCGAACTCGTCGCCGAGCCACATGAGCTCTTCCTCGCCAGCCGCGCCGGCAGGTTGGGCAGGGGCTGCGCCACTTCCTCCAGCCTCGACCGCTGCCGGCGCCGATGCCGGCGGGGAGTCGGGAATCGCGCGGTCGGCATCGGGCAGTTCGCTGAACGCCTCCTGGATGGCGTCGGCCTCCACTTCGACTGGCTCCGGGTGTGCGGTGGCGGGCTGACTCTCCAGGGCCTTCTGCTCCATGGGCTCGGGCTGGGGGACCTCGGCGAACGCTTCCTGGATCGCCTCCTGTGGCGCTTCGGGCTCGACCGCCTCTGGCTCGGTCGCGACTGCCTGGAAGGCCTCCTGCTCCATCGGCTCCGGCTTGGCTGAGGGCGCTTGGTCGACCATGGGCGGCGGCGCGGCCTCGGCCTGCTCGGGCTCTTCGAAGGCGTCCTGGATGGCGGCGCGTGCCTCCTCCTCGGCGCGGGCCTCATCCTGCGCGGTCGGCTCGAATGCCTCTCGCGAAGGCTCTCCGCTCACGGCTTCGTGCGCGGGCTCGAATGGAGGAGCCGATGCCTCGGACTCAGCCGGGCTCTCCGCCACGGCTTCGGGTTCCGCGGCGAACGTTTCGGCTTCAGCGAATGGTTCGACCTCAACGACGGATTCGACGTCGGCAACCGGTTCCTCTTCGACAACCGGCTCGGCTACCGCAACGGGTTCCCCTTCGGCTTCCGGCTGGCTCACCGCCTCAGCCTGTGCCGCCTCCAGCCAGGTGAAGTCACCGTCAGCGAACCAGTCGGGCTCGATGACCTCGCTGGAATAGATCGGCGGCACCGTGCGCTCTTCGGGTTCGGCCTCTTGCTGCTCCTCGACGATCGGCGCCGCTTCCGCGATCGGCTCCTCGACCATCGGCTCAGCAATCGGCTCCTCGATCGCAGGCTCCGCCTCTGCGACGGCCTCGACCTGAGGCTCGGCCTCCGCAACCGGTTCCTCGACGATCATCGGCGCGGCCTCGGCGGTTGGCTCGGCTTCCGCCTCGAGATCGGGCATCGGCCCTGGCTCAGGCTGACCGTCAGTGGCTGGCTCGACGGCCTCTTCCTCTCCCAGGCCCGCCTCGGGCACGCTCACCGCCGGAGCCGATGCAGCCAGGACGTCGTCCTCCTGCAGGTCGACCTCGATGACCGTCGTCTCGGCCGGCGCACTCTCGCCGATGCCTGCGTCCGCGAACGACGCAGCCTCCACGTCTTCCGCTGCCGCCTCCTGGGGCTCATCGAGCGGCACGGCCCCTTCGACTGCGGGGGCCTCTGCCTGGACGTCGCGCTGCAGGGCGGCCAGTGCCTCCGCGGCCTCCCGGCCGCCGGGCAGCTCTGAGAGGGTCGGGTCATCTGCGCGCGCCAGCGCATCGGCCAGCCCGGCGAGCGCAGAGCGCCCTCCGCGAATCTTGCGGCGGCGTGACTCGGCACGCCGCCGTCGGCCGGGTGATGGCTCCTCCGCTGCGGCTTCGGCCACCGGCTCGGCTGCGGGCTCTGGTGCGGGCTCTGGTGCGGGCTCTGGTGCGGGCTCGGCCACCGGCTGCGGCGCCGCGTCCACGGCGACAATCGGCTCGTCCGCCGGCTCATCGAGCCCAACGGTGTCGGATGCCTCCACCGCCTCAGGCTCAGGCTCCTCGTCCTCGCTGTCGGCCATGGGTGACTGCGGAGGTGCCGGGGCGCCGGTCGCGTAGCTGGGGATCTCCCATGCGACCGTCGACGCTGGACGCGACGAGGGAAGTCGCAGGTCCATGCGCGCCTCGAGGAGCTCGACGCGGGTGCGCAGCGAGGCAACCTCGCCACGTGCCTCGCCGAGTGCCAGGAGTGCCTGGCCGTACCGCTCGGTGAGGCTGCGGAACTCGGTGAGCAGCTCTCGGAAGGGGCTCATCTCGTGACCGCCATTGCCGTTCGGCGGCGGGCCCGGATCTGGCTCATCAGCACGATAGATGTGGGGATCTGGCGCCGACGGCGCGGCGCGTGGCTGGAGGAAGACGCGCATGCCGTCGGGACCCTCGGGCGCGCTGGCCAGCACGCCGCGGGCGATGAGCTCCCACACGCGCCGTTCCGGGATGCCCAGCACCAGCGCGGCGTCCTTGACCGAGTAGCCATCCATCACGGGTCCGATAGGGTAATACGCGATGTCGAGCCGCCCAACATCCGCCGAACGATGGTACGCGTCGCGGGCGGCAGCCGGGCCCGACGGCCATCCGGTAGCATCGAGGCTCCATGAGCAGCCCTGAGGGCGCATCCGTGCGCCTGCCCACGTTGGCCGGCCACGACTTCAACCTGCCACGTGGCCTGGAAGGGCTGGACGAGCTCGCCTACAACCTGTGGTGGAGCTGGACCCCGCGCGCCGGTGCGCTGTTCTCGCGCCTTGATCCGTCCGCGTGGGCCCGCCACCGCAACCCGATTGCCGTGCTGTCGGCCATGCACGCCGCGCGCTGGGAGCAGGTGACCGCTGACGAGGACTTCATGGTCGATGCCAGCCGCCTGCTGGACGAGTTCCATCGCTACATGGGCAACGGCGCCGATTCCTGGTACCAGCGCCAGGTGGCGGACGATCCGGCACGGGCCCTGCCTGGGCCCGTCGCCTACTTCTGCGCGGAGTACGGCTTCCACGAGTCGATGCAGATCTACTCGGGCGGCCTGGGGATCCTGGCGGGGGACCACTGCAAGTCGGCCTCCGATGCGGCCATCCCCTTCGTCGGCGTCGGCCTCCTGTATCGCCGCGGCTACTTCCGCCAGCAGATCGACGCCGATGGGCACCAGGAGCATGCCCAGCCGGACCTCGATCCAGGGATGCTGCCGCTGCGCCGGGCACGGGCTGCGAACGGCGGGGCGCTGCAGGTCACCGTCGACTTCACCGATCGCCAGGTGCACGCGGCCGTCTGGGTTGCCCAGGTCGGCCGCGTCCCGGTCCTGCTGCTGGACACGGACCTGCCGGCCAACGCCGGGCCGGATCGGCCGATCACCCACATCCTCTACGTGCGCGGCCGCGAGATGCGCCTCTGCCAGGAGCTGATCCTGGGCATCGGCGGCGTCCGGGCACTCCGACAGCTGGGCGTGGAGCCGGCGGTCTGGCACCTGAACGAAGGTCACTCCGCCTTCCTGCTGCTGGAGCGCGCGCGCGAGCAGATGGCGGCCGAGCGCGGCCTGGATGCGCACGAGGCCCTGCAGCGGGTCGGCCGCAATTCGGTGTTCACCATCCACACCCCGGTCCCGGCCGGCAACGAGACGTTCGACCGCGGCCTCCTTACGAGGAACCTGGCGCCGTGGCTCAAGGAGACCGGCATGCCCGCCGACGAGCTCCTGGAGCTGGGTCGCGGACGCACCGACGATCCGCAGGCGCCCTTCGACATGACCGCCTTCGTGCTGCGCCACGCCGCCGACGCCAACGGGGTGAGCCGCCTGCACGCCGAGACGGCGACCGGCACCTGGCAGGAGGTCGCCGGCCATCCCATCAGGCCCATCACCAACGGGGTGCACGTGGCGACCTGGCTCGGCAGGCCGATGCGCCGGCTCTACGAGCGCGCCCTCGGCACCTTCCTGGCGGCCGATCACGACTCACCGGAGGAGCTGGACGGCCTGGACGCCATCGCCGACGCCGACCTGTGGGCCGGCCACCAGCAGCAGAAGCGGGAACTGACCGATTTCATCGCAGGACGCCTGGCGCGGCAGTTCGCGCGCCACGGCGAATCGCCGGAGCAGCTGCGCGAGGTCGAGCATGCGCTGGACCCGAAGGCGATGACCATCGGCTTCGCCAGGCGCTTCGCGACGTACAAGCGCGCCGATCTCATCTTCCGTGACGAGGACCGCCTGGCCCGCCTGCTGTCCGGTGGCGAGCGGCCGGTGCAGATCGTGATCGCCGGCAAGGCGCACCCCGCCGACCGTCCCGGCCAGCGCGTGATCCAGCGCATCTTCGAGCTGTCACGCTCGGATCGGCTGCGCAGCCGCGTGTTCATCGTCGAGGACTACGACATCCGCATCGCCCGCTTCCTGGTGGCGGGCGTGGACATCTGGCTGAACAACCCCCGCCGGCCGCTCGAGGCGTCCGGCACGTCCGGCATGAAGGCGGCGCTGAACGGGGTGCCCAGCATCAGCATCCTGGACGGCTGGTGGGACGAGGGCTACAACGGCCGGAACGGCTGGGCCATCGGCCAGCGAGAGCCGCTTGAGGATGAGGAGGCGCAGGATGCTTCCGATGCGGAGGCCCTGTATCGGCTCCTGGAGGAGGAGGTAGTGCCGCGCTTCTTCGATCGCGACGAGGAGGGCGTGCCGCGCGCCTGGACGACCATCATGCGGGCGGCCGTGGCCGCGTCCATCTGGCAGTTCAGCACGGCTCGCATGCTGATCGAGTACGTCGACGAGCTGTATCGGCCCGCCGCCGTATCGGCTTCAGAGGCGCCCGTCCCGGCTTAGGCGCCTGACCTCAGGGCAGGAATCTGCGCGGGTTCTCCCAGACGCCGTTCACGTTCGTCGCGAAATGCAGGTGGCAGCCTGTGGAGAAGCCGGTCGTGCCCTCGTAGCCGATGACCTGGCCGGTGTTCACCACCTGCCCGGGGCTGACCACCACGCGGGTGGTGATGTGCCAGTACCAGGTCTGGACGCCACCGCCGTGGTCGATGACCACGCCGTAGCCCGGGTCGTAGGGCCACAGCGGCCGGCCAGAGGCGACCACCACGCCGGCCTTTGACGCGACGACCGGCGTGCCGCAGCCGGCCGCCATGTCGATGCCGCCGTGGAAGTGCGGGTAGTACACGCCGTTGTAGGTGTAGGCAGGCTCCATGCTGAAGCTGGTCGGGCCCCACTCCTGGGTGACATGCGCGCCGACCTCCGGCCAACGGAAGCCCAGCGCCGAGATCTGCCGGGCCTGCTTGCGCGCCGCCTCCTCGGCGAGACGCCGCGCCTCCTCCAGCGCCCGCTGCTCGGCGACGAGCTGGTGGACCAGGTTGTTGGCGGCCTGGAACGCGCGCTCGTTGGCGGCGATCTGCTCCTTGACGTTGCCCTTCGCCTCCAACGCGGCGTTGAGCGCGTCTTCCTGCGCGGCGCGCCGTCGCGCGGCTTCGGCCTGCAGCTTGGCGGCCCGCTCCTCCAGATCCCTCAGCTGCGCGCGGCGCTTGAACAGGCGGCGGCGCTCGTCGGCGGCCGCGTCCTTGGCCTCCTGCAGGGCCGCGCGGCCCTCCTCCAGGGTGCCCTGCTTGACCAGCAGCTCCTCCCGGATGGCGCGGATCTCCTCGGCCAGGGCCCTGTCCTGGTCCGACATGGTGACCAGGTAGCCGACCTGGTTCGAGGCCTCGTCGAGCGACGACGCGCTGAGGATGATCTCCAGCAGCGAGACCTGGCTCTGCTGGTAGGCGGTGCGCAGGTGGTCCTGCAGCAGTGCCTCGCGAGCGGCCAGCTCGGCGCTCTGCGCGGCGATGTCGCCGGCGAGGATCCACAGCCGATGGTCGATGCGATCGATGCGGGCGCGCAGCTCGCGCAGCCGGTGAACGATGTTGTCGACGTCCGCCCGCACGGCGTCCAGCAGGGCGGAGACGCGCTCGTACTCGGCGGTCGCGTCAGCGAGGGCGTGCTCGGCGTCCTTCAGCTCCCGCGACAGGGCGGCAGAGGTGGCGCGCAGCTCCTCCAGCTGGGCGCGCTGCGCGGCCAGCTCGGCCTGGATGGAGGCGCGATCTGCCTTCGCCTGGGAGATGCGATCCGCGGCCAGGGCCTGGTTTCGCGGGTCGGCACTGACGACCATCGAGCCAACCGTCAGCAGGGCCACCAGCGTGACGGCCAGTCGGGATCGTCCCCTCATGCGGTGCTGTCCGGCGCGAGTTGCATGTGCCCAGCTGCCCTCCGATTCGCTCCGACTTGCCATGCTAGCCGGGCACTTCGGCCGCGTGACCGGCCCGAATGTACTACACCGTAGTACTTCGGCGCACCTTTTCGGGTGACCTTCGGCGGATCAGTCGCCCGGCCGCCCCCGGCGCCTGATGCGGCGCAGGGCAACCGCCGCGGCAGCGCTGCCGAGCGCCAGGAGCCATGCCGGCGGCTGCGGACGGGTGCGCGCCGACTGGTCCTCCGCCACCTGCTCCGCTGCCATGGCCGCGAGCACCGGTCCGCGGGCACGCTCCACTGCCGCCGTGGCGGCCTCGTGCTCCAGGACGTTGGCGC
>DASSNI010000207.1:0-10317 GCA_035701385.1 Candidatus Limnocylindria bacterium
CAGCCGGGCGTCGCGCGCGCCGGCGTAGGCCGCCTCCCGGGCTGCGCCCAGGTCGTCGCCCAGGCCAACGAAGGTCGCCACCCGGCCGCCGGATGTCACGTAGCCTCCGCCACTCCCCCGCGTGGCGGTGTGGAAGCACAGCCGCGGACCGCGGTCGTCGCGCGACGCCGGCTCGGCGCCGCTCAGCGGGCGCCCGGTGACCGGCGCGTCCGGGTAGCCCTCCGAGGCAAGCACCACGCCGACCGCGGCTCCGGAAAGCTGGCCCAGCGTGCCCTCCATCAGGCCGCGGTCGCCCATTGCCGTGCCGAGCAGGGCGCTGGCCAGCTGGCCGTCGAGCATGGGCAGCAGGACCTGCGCCTCGGGGTCTCCGAAGCGCGCGTTGAACTCGAGAACCATCGGCCCGGACGCCGTCAGCATCAGCCCCGCGTACAGCACGCCACGGTACGGTGTGTCGTCACGGGCCATCCGCCAGGCGATCGGCTCGAACACCGCCCCCGCCGCCTCCTCCAGCTCACGGGTGCCAAACCAGGGAACCGGCGTGTAGCTGCCCATGCCGCCGGTGTTCGGCCCGGTGTCCCCGTCCCCCAGGCGCTTGTAGTCGCAGGCCGCTCCCAGCGGCACCACCGCCTGGTCGCTGACGAGCGCGAAGGCCGATACCTCACGGCCATCCAGCCGCTCCTCGATGAGCAGCCGCCCACCCGGCCTGGCGCCGTCCAGCAGCGTGCGGATTGCGCGCTCCGCCTCGTCGCCGTCCTCCGCGACCACCACGCCCTTGCCGGCCGCCAGCCAATCGGCCTTGACCACCGGTGGGCGCTCGAGGGTGCGAACGTGCGCGAGGGCCGCGTCCACGTCGGCGAACGTGGCCGACGCCGCGGTCGGGATGCCGGCACGCCGCATCTGCTCCTTGGCAAACGCCTTCGACGTCTCCAGTCGGGCGGCGGCGCGGGACGGGCCGAAGACCGGCACCGACGCCGTGCGCAGGGCATCGGCCACGCCGGCGGCCAGCGGCGCCTCCGGCCCGATCACCACCAGGTCGTAGCGCTCGCGGGTGGCGTGCCGCGCCACGGCCACGGGATCGGTGACATCAAGCTCGTCGATCGTCTCCGCCACGGCCGGCGTGCCGCCGTTGCCGGGAGCGATGCGGAGCAGCCGCACCCCATCGTCGCGCGACAGGCGCCAGGCCAGGGCGTGCTCGCGCGCCCCTGAGCCCAGGACCAGGACGTCCACCCGCTACGGCGTCGCGGCCGCGGAGGCGCTCGGCGCCGGAGCTTCCGGCGAGGGCTGCGGCGACGCCCCGGTTAGCTCGCCCAGCCGGTCGAGAATGGGCTTCAGTTCGTTCAACCGCTGCTGGTACGTGCCCAGGTCGCCCGCGGCCAGCGCGGCCTGTGCCTGGTCGTACAGCCGCTGTGCCTCGGCCACCAGGCCGGCCACGTCCTCCGGCAGGCCACCGTTTCCGTCGGGCGGTGGTGGCGACGTGCCGCCCAGGATCTGCTGGATCGCGCCCTCCACGTCATCGGCGAAGGCCACGCGGTCCTCGCTGACCATGATGACCCGCACGAACTCGGGGAACGGCGCGCCCTCGGCCTGCAGGAAGATCGGCTCCACGTACACCAGCCCGTCCTCGCCGATGGGCAGCACCAGCAGGTTGCCGCGGATGATCGAGGAGCCGGAGCGCTGCCAGACGCCGAACTGTGCCGCGATGGCGTCGTTCTGGTCGATGCGCGCCTCGACCAGCGCCGGCCCATC
The DNA here is from genome assembly GCA_035701385.1 of Candidatus Limnocylindria bacterium. GTDB lineage: Bacteria > Chloroflexota > Limnocylindria > QHBO01 > QHBO01 > DASSCW01. Next base: position 1,747 of record DASSNI010000207.1, read on the forward strand.
GGTCGAGGTGTTGTTCGGGAAGTGGAAGGCGATGCGCTGGCCGTAGACCCCCGGATCCATGCGTGCCGCCGTCCAGGCAATCATGTTCTGCCGGCCCTCGGGCACCAGCGGCTGGATGAGGACGAACTCGGCCTCCTCCTCGCCGGGGATGCGCATGATCACGTAGTACGGCTCCATCGGCTGGTTCGAACCGGTCACCACGTCGTTCGGGATCGCCCAGCGATCCTCCTGGTTGTAGAAGTTCGTGGCGCCGCTCTCGGTCGCCGGCAGGTGGTAGAGCCGGTAGGCCATGTTCTGCGCGATGAACAGGTCCTCCGGGAAGCGCAGGTGCGCCTCGAGCTCGGATGGCATGGACGACATCGGCTCGAACAGGCCCGGGAAGATGCCGGACCAGGCGGCCAGGATGGGATCGGATGGGTCGGCCACGAAGTAGCGGACGCTGCCGTCGTAGGCGTCGACCACCACCTTGACGCTGTTGCGCACGTAGTTGGCGCCGGGGAAGGGGCTGTTGGCGTCGAGCGGCTGCGCGTTCGGGTAGCCGTCGGTGTGGGTGTAGGCGTCCCAGACCCAGTAGAGACGGTCGTTGGCGCTGACCACGTACGGGTCGTGGTCGTAGGTCAGGAACGGCGCCAGCTCCGGCACCCGCTCGTAGATCGAGCGGCGGAAGAGGATCTGCGAGTCACCGGTCAGCTGGTTGCTGATCAGCAGGTTCAGGTCGCCAAAGCGCAGGGCGAACAGCAGTCGGGTCAGCGGATTGCCGATGCCCACCCCGGTGCTCCCCTGCCACACGTTCGTGGCGCCAGCCTCGGACGACTCGTCGAGCGGGTAGTCGAACTCGGCGGTCCCGGTGTTGGTGACGACGTAGGTATCGGTCGTCTCGCCGAAGTACACGCGCGGCTCGCCGACCGGCAGCTGCGGCTCGCGGTTGATGCCGCTGACCAGGTAGTCCGGCTGGCCCTGTGGGGTGACGGCGTCGACCGGCACCGCCACCAGGCCGTAGCCGTGGGTGAAGACCAGCCGCTCGTTCGTCCAGGTGCGGGCGGCATCGGCCAGCTGCTCGACGTCCAGCTCCCGGGCGCTGAGCATGATCTGGCGCAGGTCGCCGTTGACCTGGTAGCGATCGATGTCGACGTCGGCGAACTCGTAGTAGCGGCGCAGGTTCTGGTCCTGGCGGATCGTGGTCAGCAGCGGGCGGTAGTCCCACAGGCGCAGGTTGTCAATGGTCGGCGCGTCCTCGTCGAACACCGCCTCGCTCAGTGACTGCTCGCCGGTGAACTCCCGCAGTTCCACCGAATCCAGGCCGAAGGCGGTCCGGGTGGAGCCGATGTGGGCGGCGATGTACGGTCGCTCGACGTTCAGCTCGTTCGGGTTCACCTGGAAGTTCTGCACCCAAGCGGGGTACAGCCCGCCCACGATGATCGACAGCACGAACCACGCGCCCGCGGCCAGGCCCAGCGCCCACAGCGTCCGGAACCAGATGTTGAGCAGCAGCAGGCCGGCCGCCGCCAGCGCCACGAAGGTCAGGATGACGTACGCCGGCTGCTGGGCGTTCATGTCCGTGAAGGTGGCGGCCTGGATCGACTCGTAGCCGCTGCTCGAGTACGACAGCTCCGGGATGTCGAGCTGGTAGCCGACCGCCATCAGCACCAGCAGTGCCGCGCCCAGGATCGAGAGGTGTGCCCGCACCGGGGCGGTCAGGCGGAACTGCCAGCGCAGCGCCCCGGCGGCGTACGCTCCCAGGCTCAGCAGCAGGATCCCGATGAGGCTGCTGATCCCCCAGCCCTGCAGGAAGCGCCAGAACGGCAGGTCGAAGACGTAGAAGCCGACGTCGCGCCGAAAGTTGGGATCGGTCGTGCCGAAGTCCCCGCCGTTGGCGAACAGCAGCACAGTCTGCCAGTTGCCGCTCCAGGCGGCTGCCGAGATGAGCGCCAACACCAGCGAGAAAGCCAGCAGGCCACCGGTGATCGCCCGCGAGGCGTCCGGGATCTCGAACTGGCCGATACGGCGGATCGGCACCTGCGGCGCGATCCGCCGCGCGAGCCAGATGCTGGCCACCGCCGGGATGGCGAACAGGAGGAAGCCGGCAACGAACAGGCCGACCTGCGACCACAGGCGCGTGCTCAGGACATCGGTGCGGCCCAGGGCGCCGTACCACATCAGGTCTGTGACCAGGTCGACCACCCGGCCGACGATTCCCAGCAGGAAGAGGGCGGCGACGACCAGCAGGGCGATGATCAGCCAGCGTCGCGCGGATGGCCCGCCGCCACCGCGCCCGGGGACGCGGATCGGTCGCGGCTCGTCCGGCGGCCCGTCGTCCGCGCCGCCGTTGGTTCGGCGCGCACGGGGGAACGGCCGGCCCTCGCGCCGAGCGTCCTGCTCTGCCTGACGGCGCTGCAGCTCCTCGAGGAGCTTGTCGAACCAGGTGGACATGGGGTGCGCGCATCGTAGCCGCCACGCCGCCGTTCCGTAGAATGCCGCCCATGCGCACCTTCGACGAGCTGGAGGCCCTGTGGTCCGCCGCGCCGCGGCCGCCGCGCAAGCAGGGCAGCGTTCGGCTGCTGTGCGTGCGCCGCGAGCCCGGCGTGCACGAGACCCCGCAGGAGGTGCAGGTCAGCGTGGAGTCCGGGCTGGACGGCGATCGCTGGTCGCGAGCCATCGACCGGATCCCCGACCCGGAGTCACAGGTGACGCTCATGAACGCCACCGTGGCCGAGCTGGTGGCTGCCGGCGAGCAGCCGCTCCACGAGGCCGGCGACAACATCCTGGTCGACTACGACATCAGCTTCGACAACCTGCCGGCAGGCTCGCGGCTGCGCATCGGCGAGGTGGTGCTGGAGGTGTCCGAGACGCCGCACAGCGGCTGCAGCAAGTTCAGCGGGCGCTTCGGCCAGGATGCGCTGCGCTGGGTCAACTGGCGCCACTGGCGAGAGCGCCGTCTGCGCGGCGTGAACACCCGCGTGGTGAGCGGCGGACTCGTGCGCGTCGGAGACCCCGTGGAGCGCGTCCCCGCCTAGCGGTCCAGGCCTGCCGTCGCGGTCGGCCGGGGGATCGGCTGCGGAACCGGCTCTGCGCCGGTCGAAGGCAGCGGGCCGGCCAGCACGATGCTCAGGCTCATCAGGGCGGCGATCGCCAGCGTGCCGATGGCCGTCGCGGCCGCTGCCACCACCCAAGTCGGGGACCGGCGCGGGGAGCTGACGGGCCGGGGCAGAGAGATCGTGGCGGAGTGGGCGGCGGACATGTTTGGTGCCTCCGAGGGCTGATCTGAACGTGCCGGCAGCGTAGGTCCGGCTCGCTCGGGCGCCGAGCGGGCACTCCCCGGAACTGCGGCGCCCGCGGGTGAGGGATTTCCCTCTAGGCGGCGTGGGTGGGCAAGTGGCAGCATCCGGCCATGCAGGCGGTACCGAGCTCCGCTTCATCGCGTCCCTCGGCGCCATCCGGGCGCGTGGCGTGGATCGCCGTCGCCTTCGGCTTGTGGCTGATCAGCGGCTTCTTCCTGGTGCTGTGGGCCATCGCCCAGGGACAGTCGCCGGACGTCGCCGCATCGCCCTTCCACATCCCCGTGTACGCCGGCCTCGTGACGCTGGCGCTGTTCAGCCTGGTCACTGTCGTTCGCTCCGTCCGCCGCGGGAAGGGCTGGCGTGCGGCGCTGCCCGGGCACCCGGCCACGATCGTCGGCTCAGCCTTCCTGGTGAGCGGCCTCCTGCTCGACGTCGGCTGGCGCGAGGGCGTCGGTATCGGCCAGGGCATTGAGGGCGGACTGGCGCCCAGCCGGATCATGCTGGCCATCGGCTTCTTCCTGGTGGCCGCCTCGCCGCTGCTGGCTGCCATCGCGTCCGGGCCGCGGGCGGTGCCGGTCACCCCGGTCGTCGTCTCGACCGGGCTGGCCATCGGCCTGCTGAGCTGGCCGGGAGGCTTCCATCCGGCGGCCTCTCCCAGGCTGGAGGAGGAGATCGACATCCCGGGCCAGGCGGCCGAGCTGTGGGTGATGGACGCTGACGGCTCGCATCAGACGCGCCTGCTGGAGGCAGGTCCCCATCAGAACTTCGGCTACGCCAGCTGGATGGGCGACGGATCGCGCATCGCCTACACCCTGTTCGAGTTCCCGGGCGGCACCCTGGAGTCGGGCCAGGCGAGCATCTGGAGCATCAGGGCCGATGGCGGCGCCCCGCAGGCCAACCTGCGGGGCGATGACTGGAACTGGATCCCCCGCTGGTCGCCCGATGGAGCGTGGCTGGCCTTCACCCGCGAAGCGCCCGGAGGACCGTGGATGGAGGCCGGACCTGCCGGGCCCGAGCCCGGGGGAGCTGGTGGAGAGGGCCCCCTGAGCGTCCCGCTGCCGCAGGCCGACATCTGGCGCTTCGCCGCCACCGGCGGCGAGCCCGAGCGGCTGACAGACAGCCCGGGCGACGACCGCGCGCCGGTGTACTCGCCCGATGGCGCCAGCATCCTCTTCGACTCGACCAGGGATGGGAACACCGAGATCTACGTCATGAACGCCGACGGTTCCGACGAGCGCCGCCTGACGTTCGACGATGGCGAGGACTGGGGCGCCAGCTGGTCGCCGGACGGCCGGCAGATCGCCTTCAACTCCAGCCGCGACGGCGGCATGGACATCTATGTCATGCGGGCTGATGGCACCGACGTGCGCCGCCTCACCTTCGGCGAGACCGGGAACGTGGCACCCACCTGGAACCCCGATGGGACCGAGCTGGCCTACACCGCCCGCGACGATACCCTCAACGGCCAGATCATGGCCGTGCCGGTGGCCGGCGGCACGCCGCGCAACCTGAGCCGCAGCGCTCCGGCGGCCGACGAGGTGTGGACCGGTGGCTGGGGACCCGATGGGCGGATCGTCTTCAACCGCGTCCTGAACCCGGATTCCGGCGAGACGGGCGCCATTCACGAGGACCTGGCCGCCGCCGGCCTGCTGATCACCGCCGTCCTGGTCGCCGCCATGCTGGTCCTGCTGGCCGGTCTGCGGCCCCCGTTCGGCAGCCTGACGGCGGCGAGCCTCATCGGCTTCGCGCTGGCCAGCTCCCCCACCCAGGACTGGCGGTTCGTGCCGGTTGGACTCCTGGTCGGGCTGGCGGCGGACACGATCGCCTGGCGGATCGGCGAGCGGTGGCGCGCGCCGGCGGTGGGCGCGGCGGCCTGCTGCCTGGTGGTCCTGGGCAGTGGAGCCGTCGTGCTCATGACCACGCGCCTGGCCTGGTCGCCGACGCTGCTGATCGGCGTGGCGCTGGCGGCCGCGGCCGCCGGCTGGGCCACGGGCATGTTCCGCGTCGCATCGGCCGCAGCCTTCCCGCCACCGGATGGCTGACCCGCGCGCGCAGCCGCGTCCGGGGGATCTCGCGCTGCTTGCCGCGCTGGGCGTGGTGCTGGCGGCCGTCGCCCAGTTCGGCCCGTTCCTGTACGCGTCGCCGCTGCGGACCCCCCTGAACCCGGTGTTCGCCACGGCCGCGTTCATCGGCGAGCTCCTGTGGGTGGCTGCCGCGATGGCCGCCTACTGGCGCGACCCGTCCGGGCCAATGTGGAAGCTGCTGCTGGCGTCTCGTGCCGTATCGGCGCTGGGAGCCATCTGGGTGGTGAACACCTCGCTGACATGGACGGTCTGGGAGGCGACCATCGGCCTGGGCACCGTGCTGTTCGCGCACCTGGTGCTGGCCTTCCCCAGCGGCAGGCTGGTGAGCCGATACGACCGCTGGCTGGTCATCGGCTCCTATGCGGTGTTGGCGGTCGCCAGGCTGGGCTTCGTGCTGGTCTGGGATCCGCGCTCCGGCAACTGCTTCCCGCGCTGCCCCGTCAATCCGTTCCTCATGTGGCCGAGCGCCGACCTGGCCTGGCTCTTCGGGCCTGGCCTCAGCCTGGCCATTCCGCTGCTCGCGGTGCTCGTCGCCATCGGGCTTGCGCGGCGCTGGCTGCGGGCCAGCCCGGCGCTGCGCCGCATGCTGCTGCCGGTGGCGCTGGTGGCGCCGCTGGAGCTGGGTGTGAGCGCGGCGCGCTTCCTGGCAGCCATGAGCCAGGACGCGTGGCAGGGAGTCGGGATCACGCTCAGCACCTCGCCACTGGCCTTCCTGCACGCCGCCATTCCGGCCGGCTTCCTGCTCGGCATCCTGGCCGCGCGGCTGGCGCGTGGCGCGATTGCCGACCTGGCGGTTGAGCTGTCGCGCGGCGTGCCGCTGGGCGGGCTGCGGGACGCCCTGGCGCGCGCCCTCCGTGACCCGACGCTGGCGCTGGCCTTCCCCGCCCCTGGTGGCGTGGGCTGGGTGGATCCCCATGGACAGCCGATAGACGTCCCGGCAGAGACGACCCCCTCCCGCTCGGTGGCGCGGCTCGAGCGCGACGGTCAGCCGCTGGCCGCCCTGCTCTACGACCCAGCCATCGAGGCAGAGGACCCGGGACGCCTGGGGGCGGTGAGCTCGGTGGCCAGCATGGCGCTCGAGAACGAGCGGCTGGCCGCCCAGGTCCGCGCCCAGCTGGGCGAGGTGCGCGCGTCGCGCAGCCGGATCGTGGAGGCCGCGGACGCCGAGCGCCGCCGCATCGAGCGCGACCTGCACGACGGCGCCCAGCAGCGCCTGGTGGCGCTGGCCATGCGCCTTGACCAGGCGCGCGGCCGCACCGCCGACGCCGGCGCGATTATCGACAGGGCCACCGAGGAACTCCTCGCCGCCATCCGCGAGGTCCGCGACCTGGCGCACGGCCTCCATCCGCCGATCCTCACCGAGCGCGGCGTGGCCGCGGCAGTCGAGGCCCTGGCCGAACGGACGACACTGCCGGTGCGGGTCAGCATCCCGCCGGACCGCCTGCCGGCTGACGTGGAGGCGGCGGCGTACTTCCTGGTCGCCGAGTCGCTGACCAACGCCGCCAAGCACGCCGGCGCCACGGCCGCCGAGGTGCGGGCGACGCTCGACGGCGGCCTCCTGCATGTCACGGTCAGCGATGACGGGCGGGGTGGAGCCGATGCATCCGGCGGTACCGGGCTGGTCGGCCTGGTCGACCGCCTCGCGGCGATCGGTGGCACGCTCGCCGTGGAGAGCCCGCCTGGCGGCGGCACCACGCTGCAGGCATCCATCCCGCTGGGGGGCGGTGCGGGCAAATGACGGACGCCGACCGGCCCCTCCGCATCGCGCTGGCCGATGACGCGGTGCTACTCCGCGAGGCACTGGCCGGCTCGCTGACGGCGGCCGGCTTCGAGGTCGTCGGGCAGGCAGGCGACGTGGCGGAGCTGACCGCGCTGTTGCAGCGCGTCGAGCCGGACGTGCTGATCCTCGACGTCCGCATGCCGCCAACCCACACCACCGAGGGGCTGGAGGCGTCGCATGCCATTCGGCGCGATCACCCGCGCATCGGGATCCTGCTGCTGTCGCAGTACATCGAGACGCGATACGCGCTGGAGCTCCTGCGCGACGATCCGGCCGGCGTCGGCTACCTGCTGAAGGAGCGCGTCACCCGCATCGAGCAGCTGGCCGATGCCGTGCGCCGCGTGGCCGACGGCGGCTCGGTGATCGACCCGGAGGTGGTGTCGCGGCTGCTCGGCAGGCCGCGGGCACACTCACCCCTCGACGAGCTCACGCCGCGGGAGCGCGAGATCCTCGGCCTCATGGCCGAGGGGCGCTCGAACAGTGGCATCGCGGAGCAGCTGGTGGTCGACGCCAAGACGGTCGAGGGCCACGTCACGCGCATCTTCTCGAAGCTCGGCCTCGAGCCAACCGGCGGCGACCATCGGCGCGTGCTGGCGGTGCTCCGGTACCTCCGCAGTTGAAGCGGGAAATTGGGACGCGGCGCTGGGCAGAGCGAGGTGGAGGCGCTCGCCAGATCTGGTGAGCCGCACTCAGCAGACAGAGCCCCTGCACACCGACCGCCGCAGACCAAACGACGATCCACCAGCCGGAGGCGTCACTGGTAAGTGCCGGGCCCGCAGCCAGCGCTGTGGGAAGCAGAAGGCGGGGGATCGGCGCCGCTACTCCCACTCGATGGTGGCGGGGGGCTTGGAGCTGATGTCATAGACCACGCGATTGACGCCGCGGACCTCGTTCACGATGCGCGAGCTGATCTTCGCCAGCACCTCGTAGGGCAGCCGCGCCCAGTCAGCGGTCATCCCATCGTCTGACGTGACGGCGCGGATGGCGACCACGTTGGCGTACGTCCGGTAGTCCCCCATCACCCCCACGCTGCGCACCGGGGTCAGGATGGCGAACGACTGCCACAGGGACCGATACAGGCCGGCGGCCTTGATCTCGTCGATCACGATCCAGTCCGCCTCGCGCAGCGTCTCCAGCCGCTCGGCGGTCACCTCGCCGATGATCCTGATGGCCAGGCCCGGTCCGGGGAACGGCTGGCGCAGCACCATCGGCTCCGGCAGGCCAAGCTCGCTGCCCACTTTGCGGACCTCATCCTTGAACAGGTAGCGCAGCGGCTCGATCAGCCTGAAGCGCAGGTCGGCTGGCAGGCCGCCGACGTTGTGGTGGGTCTTGATCTTGGCGGCGGCCTTCGTCTCGGCGGTCTTCGACTCGATGACATCGGGATACAGCGTGCCCTGCACCAGGAAGTCAATCTGGCCGAGCCTGGCCG
>DASSNI010000208.1:0-7623 GCA_035701385.1 Candidatus Limnocylindria bacterium
CGGCGGGTTCGGGAACATCGGCGTCGGGTTCGGCTCGGCGAAGCCCGCACCGGAGAGGAGCTGCAGGAAGACCTCGGTGTGGCGCCGCGCCATCTCGGCATCGGTCTCTCCCTCGGCCGGCGCGTATCCGAAGTAGCGGTAGCCGTCGATCACCTGCTCGGGCGAGCCGCGGCTGATCCCCAGCTGCAGCCGCCCGCCGGAGATCACATCGGCCGCACCGGCGTCCTCGACCATGTAGAACGGGTTCTCGTAGCGCATATCGATCACCGCCGTCCCGATCTCGATCCGGCTGGTGCGTGCCCCGACCGCGGCGAGCAGCGGAAACGGCGAGGCGAGCTGGCGGGCGAAGTGGTGGACGCGGAAGTAGGCGCCATCGGCGCCCAGCTCCTCGGCGGCCACCGCCAGCTCGATCGACTGCAGCAGCGCGTCCGAGGCGGACTGCACGCTGGAGTGCGGGGATGACGACCAGAGGCCGAAGGACAGGAATCCGATGTGCTTCACGCGGCAAGTCTAGGGTGCGCATCGGGAAGGGTCGTTCTGGCCGCTAGACTCGGGGCCGATGAAGATCGCCCATGTCCGCGAGCGGCATGCCCCGGCCGGCACTCCCTGGCGCCTGGCCGCTGCCCGTGACGCGAATCCGGAGCCGATGGCGTGGCTGGACCTCGACGAGGCGCGCCAGGGGCTGGTGGTCGAGGATCCGCGCCGCGCCCACAACTCGGTCCTCTTCCGGCAGCCGGTCACCACGCTGGACGACCACCTGGCGCGCGGCCTGCGGGTCGAGGCGCTGGCCGAGATCGTGGAGGGCTACGCCCGTGCCGGCGACGACGACGAAGCGATCCTGGACGCCGCCGATCTCGTCTTCGGTCCGCCGATCCTGCAGCCCCCCAGCCTGCGCGACTTCTACGCCTTCGAGCGCCACGTCAAGACCATGTGGGAGCGTCGCGGCGGCACCGTGCCGGATGCCTGGTACCACCTGCCGATCTTCTACTTCAGCAACGTCTCGGAGATCCGCGGGCCGGGCGAGCCGGTGTGGTGCCCCGCCGCCTCGAGCGAGCTGGACTACGAGCTGGAGGTCGCCGCGCTGATCGACACCGCCGTGCGCGACCTGCCCGCCGAGCATGGCGAGGAGGCCATCGGCGGCTACCTGGTCTTCAACGACTGGAGCGCCCGCGACCTGCAGCGCGAGGAGACGACCGTGCGACTGGGACCGGCAAAGGGCAAGGACTTCGCCAGCTCCATCGGCCCCTGGCTGGTCACACCTGACGAGCTGACCGATGCGCGCAGGGCCAACGGCTACGACCTCGCCATGACGGCGGCCGTCAACGGGCAGGAGCTGAGCCGCGGCACGTGGGCGGACATCGCCTTCAGCTTCGGCCAGATGGTTGCGCGCGCCAGCGCCGACGTCACGCTGCGCCCTGGCGACCTGCTGGGCAGCGGCACGGTCGGCACCGGCTGCCTGCTCGAGATCAGGGACGAAACCCTAGGGCGCTACCTGCAGCCCGGCGACGAGGTCAGCCTCAGCGTGGAGCGACTGGGCACGCTGATTAACCCGGTCGTCCAACGGCCGGCCAGCCGATGAGCGTCGCCACTCCCTCCGAGCTGGACCGTCTCGAGCGGGCGCGCCGCCGCCTGGCCGATCACGCGGCGCGACCCGTCCCCGGCGGCCTGACCGACCCGGACCCCGGGGCCACCGAGCGCTGGGAGGCGGGGCAGGTGTGGGCTCACCTGGCCGAGTTCCCGGCCTACTGGCTGGCGCAGCTGAAGCACGTGCTGGCCGAGGCGCCGGCCGGCGAACCGGTGCCCTTCGGCCGCACGAAGGCCGATGCCGGACGGATCGCTGCCATCGAGCGCGAGCGCCGCACCGACCCATCCGAGCTGCTGCGCCGGGTGAATGCGGACCTGGATGCGGTGACATCCACCCTTTCCGCGCTGCCGCACGACGCCTGGCAGCGCCGCGGGCTGCATCCGACCCGCGGCGAGATGACGATCCACGACATCGTCGAGCACTTCATCGTCGGCCACCTGGAGGAGCACGCCGATCAGCTGGATGGCCTGGAGCTCGTCACCATGGACGAGATCCGTGAGGCCGCCGAGCGGATCCGCGGCGTGGCGACCCGGACGCCCCTGCTGCGCTGTGACGATCGGACGTGGCTGAAGCCGGAGAGCCTGCAGCCGGTCGGCGCCTTCAAGATGCGCGGCGCCTACAACGCCGTCGCCTCGCTGACCGACGAGGAGCGCCGCCGCGGAGTGGTCACCTACTCGTCCGGCAACCACGCGCAGGCAGTCGCCCGCGCCGCGCGCCTGCTGGGAGCGCCGGCCGTCATCGTCATGCCGGAGTCCGCGCCGAAGGTGAAGGTGGAGGGCGTGCGCCGCGACGGCGCCGAGATCGTATTCACCGGCCCGGGATCCGAACAGCGGCATCGGATCGCCCTGGAGCTCGTCGCACAGCGCGAGCTGGTGATGATCGAGCCGTACGACGACCGCCGCATCATCGCCGGGCAGGGCACCGCCGGCCTGGAGATCGCCGAGGACCTGCCCAAGGTGACCAGCGTCCTCATCCCGGTCAGCGGCGGCGGCCTGTCGGCCGGGATTGCCACCGCGGTGAAGTCGCTCGCGCCGACGGCGCGCGTGATCGGCGTAGAGCCGGAGCTCGCCGCCGACGCGCGCGAGTCACTGGCAACGGGCGAGATCGTCCACTGGGACGCGGAGCGCACGACGCGCACCATGGCCGACGGCCTGCGCGTCGAGCAGCTCGGCCGGCTGCCGTTCATCCACCTGCGGCGCTACATGGACGAGATCGTGACCGTCAGCGAGGAGCAGCTGCTGGACGCCATCCGGCGGCTGGCCTCCGGCGCGCGGCTGGTGGTCGAGCCATCGGGCGCGGCCGCCATGGCGGCGCATCTCTCCGGCGCCGCTCAACAGCCGGAGGGCGACGACCACCGCGCCATCGTGATCAGCGGCGGCAACCTGGACCCGGCCACCTTCGCCCAGATTCTCGCCGGCTAGGCCCCGCGCAGGCCGCCCAGGAAGCTCACCGCATTGGCGCCGATGGCGTCGATCGCGTACCCACCCTCCTGCAGGGCCACCACCGGCATGCCAAGGCCGGCCACCATGGCGCCGATGGCGCGGTAGTCCGCCGTCTGCAGTCCCAGGTCGCCGATGGGGTCGCGCCAGAAGGTGTCGAAGCCCAGGGACAGCACCAGCGGCGCGTCAGGGGCGAAACCGCGGATCGCCTCCAGCCCGCGTTCCAGCGAGCTGGCATAGGCGTCCAGCCGCGTCCCGACGGGCTGCGGCAGGTTCAACGTGGCGCCAAGCCCCTCCCCCGCTCCGCGCTCCGCGGCATAGCCCGAGAAGTACGGGTAGGCACGCGCCGGATCGGCGTGCAGCGAGACGTACAGCACGTCGCCACGCTCCCAGAAGATCTGCTGCGTCCCGTTGCCGTGGTGGTAGTCCACGTCCAGGATCGCCACCCGGCGGAAGCCGCCCTCGCGGCGCAGCCACTCGGCCGTGATGGCCGCGTTGTTGAAGAAGCAGTAGCCGCCCAGCATCCCGCGGGCCGCGTGGTGGCCCGGCGGCCGGCAGAGCCCGTAGGCCAGGGGCGCGCCATCGACCACCTGGCGGGCTGCGGTGAGTGCCACGTCCACCGCCCGCCGGGCCGCCGCAGCGGTGCCTGCCACGATCGGCGTGGCGGTGTCGAAGCAGTAGGCTCCCAGACGCAGGTGCGCCGCCGGGGGCGTCTCGGGCAGCTCCATCGGCCCGACGTAGGAGGCCAGCTTGAAGGTGTCCGGGAAGAGGGGGCTGCCCTCGGCCGCGTCGCCGGCCGCCACGGCATCGGTCCAGGCATGCTGGACCACGTCCAGCAGCGCGCTCTCGTGCACGGCGAGAATCGGGTCCGTGACGAAATCCTCGGGCTCGGTGAAGGCGTAGCCATCCTGCGCAGACAGCGCTCGCTCGATCTCGATGGCACGCTCCGGCGCCTCATAGCAGGGCACCGGCTGACCGCCCGTCAGCTCCAGCAGGCCGGTGTGGGCGAGATGCGCGTCGCTGCGGACGACGGGCGTTGGGACGGGTGACTCGGACACGAGCCCGGAGTGTAATGGCCCGCTTGGAGAGCACGACGGGAGGGCGGGTACACTGCGGCCGACCATGACGACCCTGGACGAGCAGGCCGCCATCGACGCATTGCGCGGCTGCCCACTGTTCGCTCCCTGCCCGGAGGGCGTCCTGGCAGACGTCGGACGGCGGCTGCGCCATCGGCATTTCCGCCGGAACGAGGTGATCTTCCACCAGGGCGATCCCGGCGACGCGCTCCACGTCATCACCGGCGGCGCGGTGAAGATCCTGCTGCCGTCACCGGAGGGCGAGGAGGCGATCATCGCCACCCTGCAGCCTGGCGACTTCTTCGGAGAGCTGGCCCTGCTGGATGGGCGGCCGCGCTCCGCCACCGCCACAACCGTCGAGCCCACCGAGACGCTCAGCCTGCCGCGCGACGTGTTCCGGGAGCTGCTCGACAAGCACCCGGAGCTGCGCGACGCGCTCTTCGCCTCATTGGCCACGCTGCTGCGGCGGATCACCAAGCACGTGGAGGAGCTCCACTTCCTGGATCTTGCCGGCAGGCTGGCGGCGCGGATCGCGCAGCTTGCCCGCCAGGCACGGCCGGGGGCGACGCGCGCGATCGAGCTCGACTGGCCCTACACCCAGTCCGACCTGGCGGCCATGATCGGGGGCACCCGCCAGAGTGTGAACCGGCTGCTCGCAGACCTGATCGACGACGGCATCGTGCGGCTGGAGCACGAGCGCCTGGTGATCACCGACCTCGAGCGGCTGGACCACCGCGCGGAGCGCTAGCGGCCTACTGGACGGCCGCGCCCGCTCCCCAGCGCGCCACTTCGGCGTCGATGTCGAGGGGCATGATGGCCGCCTGATCGGCGAACTCACCCCAGGCCTCGGCCGGCACCTGCCACATGACCTCGAACTCGTTGCCGTCCGGATCGCGTCCGTACAGCGATTTGCTCACGCCATGGTCCGATGCGCCGGTCATGGCGCCGGCCTCGCCAAGCAGGCGGGCCGCCGTGGCGAGGTCCTCGATCGTGGCAACCTGCCAGGCGAGGTGGTAGAGGCCCACCGATCCACGCGGTGGCCTGGTCGCCTGCTGCCCGACCTCGAAGAGACCCAGATCATGGTGGTTGCCGCCGATCGGCGACCGCATGAAGGCGGCGCGCATGCCCGGCGGCCGCTCCATCTCCTCGAAGCCGAAGACGTCGTGATAGAAGGCCGCGGCGCGGTCCACGTCGCGAACGAACAGGACCGCGTGATTGAGCCGCGTGATGGGGATCGGCACCGTGTGCCCTCCTAGCGCTCCAGCTTCCAGGCGCTCTGCCATGGCCAGCCATTGGCCATGTTGAGCGAGATGTTGGTCCAGGCCATGCCCTCCAGGGCACGCGCCATCTTCAGGTCTCCGACGTCCAGCGGCTCGAGGCCCGCGTCGCGCACGATGGTCGCCACGATCGCCTTGGCGTCCGGATCGTCGCCTGCCAGGAAGCCGTCCAGCGGCTGGTCGCCGTTCTGCGGCTTGCCGAGCTTGGAGGCGAACACGGTGTTGAAGGCCTTGACGACCTTCGCCTCGGGCAGCAGACCCTGGATCCGCTCGGCGTTGCTGACGCCCTTTTCGATCACCGCCTGGGAGTTCGTCACGTCGACGACCGGCTTGCCGGCGACCTGCTCGCGGATCTCGCCGGCCACCTCCTCGACCGCCGTGGCCGGGATGGCCAGCACAACCGCATCGGCGTCCTGCGCCGCCTCCTGCGGTGACGCGGCGGGCTCGCAATCAAGACCGGCAGCGGCCTGCTGCGCCTTCTCGGCGTTGGAGGCTGCGACCACAACCTCGTGACCTGCGTCCGTCAGGGCCGATGCCAGCGCCCCGCCCACGTTTCCGACTCCAATGACTGCCACACGCATGAGATGAATGACCTGCCTTCCGGTTGTGCTGAAGTAGTTGCTGACGCAACTATCTCACTGATTGCGCAATCGCGCAAGTACGTCCAGCCGCACAACTCGTGCCGCGGAGGGTCAGTCGGGAAATCGGAAGGTCCACAGGGCCTCGCGAAAGTCCTCTTCGGCGGTCCCCTCATCGGCCGCAAGACTGAGCCAGTAGATGACCCATACCTGATCAGCGTGGAAGGCGACGACCTCGAATACGACCTCGCGTTGGTTGGCACACAGCTGTCGCTGGAACCGGGCCATCTCGCCGTCAAGGACGATCTCCGATTCAGATTCGGCGGTGCAGCCGATCGCGTCGCTGCCGGCGCTGATTCCGGCGAGCAGTTCCTCGCTCGACTCATCGGCGTTGAGCGCGCGCGTTGAAATGTCGATGACCGGGAATCCACCAGGCCGCTCGAAGTTGTCGGTGTAGGCCGCGCCCGGAAGAGGGAACGTGTCCTCGCTCGGCCAGTCGGCGGTTGCCGGCCGAATCGCCCACCCGGCGGGGATGACCATCGACCACCCGAGGCGCTGCGAGGTGAACCTTCCATCGGCGGTGAGCGCGGCAGGGGTGGCGGCTGCCGTCGTGCCTACCGTCGTGGGTTGCTGGCTGCCCGTGGCGGATGAGGAGGACATACCGCACGCGGCGAGCAGCAGCAATGGGATGACGAGCGCGGGGACTCGGCGTCCGGCCATCTCGCCGGATGCTACACGCCGCGTCCAGCCCACCGCTGGTGCCGCCAACTCGGCGGCCCACCCGTAGAATTGGGATCGATGTTCTACGTCCGGCGCGGGCAGGTCCCGCACAAGCGCCACACCCAGTTCCGCAAGGACGACGGCACGCTGTACGCGGAGGAGCTGTTCGGCGTGGAGGGCTTCGCGGGCCGCAGCTCGCTCCTCTACCACCACACGCCGCCGACCCAGACGCACCAGATCGACGAGCCCACGCCGGTGAAGATCGAACCGGCGGACCCGTCAGGCACCGCGCCGCATCGGCATCACCTGGTCAACACCAAGGACGTGCAGCCCGCGGGCGATGGCCTGTCCGGCCGCATTCCGCTGTTCTTCAACGGCGACGTGACCTTCGGCGTCGTCCGGCCGGTGGAGCCGATGACCGACTTCTACCGCAACGGCGTAGCCGACGAGATGTACTTCGTGCACGAGGGCAGCGGCACGCTGGAGACGAACTTCGGGCCGATCCCCTACGGGCCGGGCGACTACCTGGTGATTCCCATCGGCACCACCTACCGCCTGATCCCGGCCGATGGCTCCGCGCAGCGCATGCTGTGGCTGGAGTGCCCGTCCGAGATCGAGCCGCCGCGGCGCTACCGCAACGAGTACGGGCAGCTGCTCGAGCACTCGCCGTACTACCACCGCGACATCCGACCGCCGGAGGAGATGCCGCCGGTGGTCAGCGCGGAGCACGGCGACTACGTCATCCGCGTCCGCAGCCGCGACCGCATCACGCCCTACCACTACCGCCACCACCCGTTCGATCTTGTCGGCTGGGACGGATATCTGTGGCCCTTCGCCTTCAACATCGGCGACTTCGAGCCGATAACCGGGCGCGTGCACCAGCCGCCCCCGGTGCACCTGACCTTCCAGCCGCGCAACTTCGTGGTGTGCAGCTTCGTTCCGCGCAAG
>DASSNI010000209.1:0-3008 GCA_035701385.1 Candidatus Limnocylindria bacterium
GGCACGCGGCTTGCATTCGGTCCGGGGCCCGTGACCCCAACGACCGCCCCGTCCGAGCCCGCCATCGCGCTGTCCGGCGTCAGCCGCCAGTTCGGCGACATGTGGGCCGTGCGCGACTTGACCATGGACGTGCCAGCCGGAACGATCCTGGGCGTCATCGGCCCGAGCGGATCCGGCAAGACGACTACGATCCGCATGCTGACGGGCACGCTGCATCCGTCGGGCGGCACGCTCCGCGTCCTGGGCGAGGAGCCGGCACGCTTCCACACCCGCACTCGCGAGCGGATCGCGTACATGCCGCAGTCCTTTTCGCTCTACCCGGACCTGACGGCTGGCGAGAACGTGGGCTTCGTGGCTGCCCTGTACGGCTTCTCGTGGTTCGGCCGCGAGAAGCGCATCAAGCAGGCGCTCGAGCTGGTCGACATGCTCGACAAGCGCAATCGCCTGGCGCGCGACCTGTCAGGCGGTGAGCAGCGCCGCCTGGAGCTGGCCTGCGCCATCGTCCACCAGCCGAGCGTGCTGTTCATCGACGAGCCGACGGCCGGCCTGGATCCGATGCTGCGGCAGTCCATCTGGCAGGAGCTGCGCGACATGCGCGACGAGGGCCGGACCCTGCTGATCACCACCCAGATCGTCAGCGAGGCAGCCTACTGCGATAACGTCGCGCTGCTGGCCGATGGCGAGCTCGTATCGCTCGCACAACCGGAGGAGCTGCGCCGCAGCGTGTTCGGCGGCGACGTCATCCAGGTCCAGGTGGATCGGCCGGTGCAGCCCGATGTGCTGGCCGGGGTGGAGCAGGTGACATCGGTCCGTCAGCCCGCGCCGCAGCGGCTGGACGTGGTCGTCGACGACGCAGGTGCCGCCAGCCCGCGCATCGCCGATGCGCTGAAGAGCGCCGGCGTGGGCATGGCCAGCATGCAGGAGTACCAGCCGACCTTCGACGACGTGTTCACCGAGCTTGTCTCGCGTCGCCGCGCAGAGAACGGCAACGGCAAGGCGAACGGCCACACCACGGAGGCTCGCCAGGCGCAGCTCCTGGCAGCCCAGCAGGAGAGCGATCGTGGGTGACGTCTGGCGCAGCCTGGTGCGCGTCACCTCGTTCCTGGGCAAGGAGCTGCGCGAGACGCTGCGGCGCCCGGGCATCCTCTTCACGCTGGTTCTGGGCCCGTTCCTGGTCATGCTGCTCTTCGGGCTGGGCTACACCGGCGTGCGCAAGCCGTTCGCCACCGAGCTCGTCATCCCGGCCAGCACCGACCTTCCGACCGATGCCGAGTTCTACGAGAAGCTGGCCCCGGGACGCGTCGAAGTGGTGGCGGTCGGCAGCGACCAGGACGCGGCCGAACAGCGACTCAGGGATCGCGCCACTGACCTGCTGGTCGTGGTCCCCGAGAACGCGACTGACCAGCTGCGCGAGGGCAAGCAGGCCGAGATCCTGGTGGCCTGGAACCAGGTGGACCCGATCTACGACCAGCTGGCCGGCCTGGCGGTGTCGACCATGGTCAGCGCCCTGAACACCGAGATCATCAAGCAGGTCGCCTCCGAGGGCATCGACATCGCCCAGTCGGAGCTCGGACCGCGGATCACGAACGTGTCCCCGGAGGTCATCGCACAGCCGACCACCGCGACCACGAAGAACATCGCGCCCTCCACGGCCAGCGTGCTCAATTTCTTCGCTCCGGCGGTGCTGGCGCTGGTGATCCAGCACCTGGCGGTCACGCTGTCTGCCCTGTCGCTGGTCCGCGAACGGCTGAGCGGACAGATGGACCTGTTCCGCGTGGCGCCGGTCAGCGCCATCGAGGTGCTGATCGGCAAGTACCTGGCCTATGCGCTGCTCTCGCTGGTGGCGACCGCCGCCGTCGGAGCGGCCATGGTCTACCTGCTCGGGGTGCCGCTGATCAGCGGCTTCCTGCTTCCCGTGGCGATCATCCTGCTGCTGACCTTCGCCGGCCTGGGCATCGGCCTGCTCATATCGCTGGTGGCCGATTCGGAGCGAATGGCGGTGCAGCTCGCCATGCTGGTGCTGGTTGCCTCCGTCTTCTTCTCCGGGTTCGTGCTGCCGGTGCACGACTTCATCGGCCCGGTGCAGGCCGTGTCCTACGCGCTGCCGGTGACGCACGCCATCGCCCTGTTGCAGGACGCGATGCTGCGCGGCCAGCTCTTCGAGCCGTGGATGCTGCTGGCGCTGGCGGGCATCGGCCTGGCGCTGTTCTTCCTCTCGCTGGCGCGCCTCAGCAGCCTGTTGCGCAGCCAGGGGCGTCGGGAATCACGCCGCCGGCTGGTCCCCATCTTCGGTGCGCGCCAGGCGACCTCCGAGGAGTAGCGCCCGGCCGGCAATCGCGGCCGCCACGATCGGCAGCAGCTGCCACACCAGGAATCCGTAGTACAGCCACGAGAGCGGTGGGCTGGCTCCTGCCTGCTCCTGGCCGATGCCTCCGCGCAGCGCGTCCATCTGCGTGGCAAGCTCGCGCAGCTGCGCACCGACCTCAGCCACGTCCTCGCGGTTCGCCGTCAATGCGGCGCCGATGCCCTCCAGGTTGTCGCCCATCTGCCGCATCTGGTCCGACGTCTCCCGGAAATCGTCAGCCAGCGGCAGCAGCGGCTGCGCGCCCAGCACCTCGATCGACATCGAGTCGGCCAGCCCGGCCAGCGTGCCGGCCGCGTCCCGGCTCAACGAGGCGGCCTGGTCGGTCGAGGCCTTGGCCTGGGTCAGGCTGGCGTCGAAGCCGCTGATGGAGCTGGCGGCCGCATCGGCTGCCCGGACGGCGGCGTCCATGGACCTCGTGGCGGACGTCGAAAGGCGGTCCAGTCGCACGATCATCGGTCCCCCGACCACCAGCGCCACCACCGCGATCACGATGCCGATGCCCGCGTAGGCGAGCAGCAACCAGCCAAGCGTTCGCATGGCCGCGGGCCGCACGCACGGAACGTGCCATGGGGCCGCGCGGACGTCAGCTCACCGCCTGCTTCACCAGCTCGGCGATGCGCGTCTCATCCGGGGCGGTCAGCTC
>DASSNI010000210.1:0-7079 GCA_035701385.1 Candidatus Limnocylindria bacterium
CGCCGTGCGCTTCAAGCTTGTCGTCATCGGCGATCCGCTCGTCGAAGGCGAGGCCGTAGCTGAACCCGGAGCAGCCGCCGCTCTTCACGAACAGCCGCAGCGCCGCGTCTGCCTTGCCCTCACGGTTGCGCAGCTCGACCACCTTGGCGGCCGCGGCATCGGTCAGCGTGACCAGCTGGGTCGCCGGAGCGGGGGTCGCCGGAGTCGGCTGGGACGTCGTCTCTGGCATCGTCATCGGATTCGGATTCTCCGTATCGGGAATGTCGCTTCGGAAAGTATAGCAACCCGGCTGCCAGGCGCGGCAATGACCCGATAGGGTGCATCGGCTGAAAATCGGTACACTCAGGCCTCCTGCAGGAGGCCCAGCACGCGTGAAGCTCGCCAGCCGCATGGACCGTATCGGCACCGAGACCGCTTTCGAGGCGGCCGCCCGCGCGCGGGCGCTCGAAGCCACCGGCCGCGACGTCATCCACCTGGAGATCGGGGAGCCCGATTTCGACACGCCGCGCCACATCAGCGAGGCAGCGGCCCGGGGCGTGCTCGACGAGGGCCTGACCCACTACACCGCCGCCACCGGCATCGCGCCGCTCCGCGAGGCGATCGCCGCCGATGTGCTGCGCTGGAAGGGGATCAGCGCCTCGCCGGACCAGGTGGTGGTCACGCCCGGCGCCAAGCCGATCATGTTCTTCGCCATGCTGGCCCTCATCGACGAGGGCGACGAGGTCATCTACCCCAACCCCGGCTTCCCGATCTACGAGTCGATGGCCCGCTACGTGGGGGGCACCGCGGTTCCGGCGCCGCTCCGCGAGGAGAACGAGTTCCGGATGGACGTGGCGGAGGTCGAGTCGCTGGTCACGCCGCGCACGCGGATGATCGTCATCAACTCGCCGCACAACCCCACCGGCTCCATCCTGACGGCCGATGACATCCGCGCCATCGCGCGCATCGCCACCGAGCACGACCTGGTCGTCCTGGCCGATGAGATCTACGGCCGGCTGCAATACGAGGGCGAGCCGCTGTCGATCGCGACCCTGCCCGGCATGGCGGAGCGCACGATCACGCTCGACGGCTTCAGCAAGACGTTCGCCATGACCGGCTGGCGCCTGGGCTACGGCATCGTGCCCGAGTGGCTGCTGCCCAGCTACAGCCGCCTGGTGATCAACAGCGTCAGCTGCACGAACGCCTTCGCCCAGGCCGGGGCCATTGCCGCGCTCACCGGCCCGCAGGACGAGCCGCAGCGTTTCCGCGAGGAGTTCATCGCCCGACGGTCGCTGATCGTGGATGGCTTCAACGCCATTCCGGGAGTGAGCTGCGTCATGCCGCACGGCGCCTTCTACGCCTTCCCGAACATGTCGTCGTTCGGGCGGACGAGCAGCGAGATCGCCGATCACCTGCTGTACGACGCCGGCGTCTGCGGCCTGGCGGGCACCGCCTTCGGCAAGCACGGGGAGGGCTACCTGCGCTTCAGCTACGCCAACAGCCGCGAGAACATCAGCCGCGCCATCGAGCGCATCGGCGAGTCGCTGGCGAAGCTGGAGCAGACCGGCGAGCTGGTTGGCGCCGCCGCCATGTCCGCCTCATGACGGCCACCCGGCCGGACCTCGTCGACGAGCTGTACGGGCGCTCCGCGGCCGAGTTCGAGCACTGGGACCTCGTCCGCGAGATCATCGACGAGTCGATCGACCTCTCGCTGAACTACCGCCAGTCGGGCCATCCCGGCGGGTCGCGCTCCAAGGTCCACATGTTCCTGTCGCTGCTCCTGTCGGGGGCGATGCGCTGGGACATCCGCCGCCCGTGGCGGCCGTTCGGCGACCGCTTCGTGCTCAGCGCCGGCCACACCGTCCCGCTGGTGTACGCCACCCTGGCCGTCCTCAACGAGGTGCTGCGCGCCCGCGCCGAGCGTGACCCCGACCCGGCCTTCGCCTTCCCGGACGACGGCCGCTGGGCGCTGACCTGGGAGGACCTGCTCAAGCTGCGCCGGCGCGGCGGCCTGCCGGGTCACGCCGAGATGGAGGGCAAGACCCTCTTCCTGAAGTTCAACACCGGCCCGTCGGGACACGGCATGCCGCCCTCGGCCGGCGAGGCAGTGGCGCTCAAGCTGGCCGGCGCCGAGGAGGTAAAGGTCTTCGTCGTCGAGGGCGAGGGCGGCCTCACGCCCGGTGCCTCGCACGAGACCCGCAACTCGGCGTGGGGCCTGGGCCTCTCGAACCTGGTGTTCCTGGTCGACTGGAACGATTACGGCATCGACGACCCGTCCATCTCCTCGGTGGTGCACGGCACGCCGCAGTCCTGGTTCGAGGCGTATGGCTGGCGGGTGACCGGCACCGACAGCGGGTCGGAATGGGCGCCGGTGGCGCGCGCCGTGCTGGATGCGGCCCGCGGCCCGAACCCCGATGGCGTGCCCAGCATGGCCTGGTTCAAGACGCGCAAGGGCCGCGGCTACGGCAAGTACGACAACAAGAGCCACGGCACGCCGCACGCCATGAACTCGCCCGAGTTCTGGGCCGTGCGCCACGAGTTCATGGCCCGGCACGGCATCGAGTACGCCGGTGTCGACGAGCCGGCACCCACCGATGCCGCGGAGCGCGAGGCGCAGGCGCGCCACAACTTCGAGGTGGCGATGGGCGTGCTGCGCGCGCGCACGGACGTGGTGGATGCGGTCAGCAACCGGCTGGTCGAAGTGGCCGCCAGCGTGCCCGACCGCGTCGAGGGCTTCCACCTCGGTGGCCGCGGTGCCGAGATCTTCGAGGATCCGAAGTTCACGGACGTATCGGCCTACCCGGAGGCGATGTGGAAGCGGCCCGGCGAGAAGGCACCCAACCGCGCCGCGCTGGCTGCCTGGGGTGCCTGGGTGAACGCCACCGCCCGCGCGGAGTACGACCGCCCGCTGGTCATCGCCTGCAGCGCGGACCTGGCCGAGTCGACGAACATCGCCGGCTTCGCCAAGGACTGGGAGGAGCTGCCGGGCTGGGGCTGGTACAACCGCGACACCAACCCGCGCGGCGCGCTGCTGCCGCAGGAGATCACCGAGTTCACGAACGCCGGGATCGTCGCCGGCCTGGCCACGGTGAACATGGCCGATGATCCCTTCACCGCGTTCAATGGCTTCTGGGGAGCCTGTTCGACGTACGGTTCCTTCAGCTACCTGAAGTACGGGCCGATGCGCCTCTTCAGCCAGCTCGCGCAGGACTGCGAGCTGAAGGTGGGCAAGGTCATCTGGGTGGCCGGCCACTCCGGCCCCGAGACGGCCGAGGACAGCCGTACCCACTTCGGCATCTACGAGACGGGCGTGACCCAGCTCTTCCCCGAGGGCCACGTCATCGACCTGCACCCGTGGGAGTACAACGAGGTCCCGGTGGTGCTGGCGGCGGCGCTGCGCCGCGACGCCCACGTGGTCGCGCTGCACCTCACCCGCCCGGCAGTCGAGATTCCCGACCGGGCAGCACTGGGCATGGACTCGCACCTGGATGCGGCGCGCGGCGCCTACGTGCTGCGGCCCGCCAGCTCCGGGTCGCCGTCCGCCGGCACGGTGTACGTGCAGGGCACGGTGACCACCGCCAACGTGGTGAAGGTGCTTGCGCGGCTGGACGAGGCGGAGATCAACGTCCGGATCGTGGCTGCCATCAGCCCCCAGCTGTTCGCCATGCAGGATGCCGGCTACCGCGACCGCATCCGCTCTGAGTCGGACCGCTGGGATGGCATGGCCATCACCAACCGCGCCTTCAAGCTGATGCGCGACTGGGTCGACGGTCCGCTGGCGGCCGAGTATTCACTGTCGAGCGACTGGGACAACCGCTGGCGCACCGGCGGCACGGTCGACGAGGTGATGGACGAGGCGCATCTCGGTCCGGATCACATCTTCGAGGCCATCCGCCGCTACGCGGCTGACGCCGAGGAGCGACGGGCGCGCCTGCGCGCGCTGGTGGACGGTATCGGCCGGGAGTCCTGATCCGGTGCCGGACCTGCGGCCGCATCCATATCAGCACCAGCCGCCGCGTCGGCCGCGTGGCCTGGCGCGCCGCGTGGATCCGCCACCCGCGCGCAACGAGCCACCGGACCTGCGCTGGCTGTTGTATGCCGGCGTGGTGCTGGCAGCGGTGATCGTGGCGCTGGCTACGCCCTACCTGCTGGCCTACGTGCTCCAGGCGCTGAACGGCGGCTGAACCGGATACCGAGCTTGTTCGGCGGCCGGCGCCCGCTCAGATGCGGGCGGCCTTGACCCAGACCACGCCGTCCTCGATGCGGATCTCGGGGCGCACCAGGTCCGGCAGGTCGATGGGGTAGGCACGCTCGTCACCGGGGTAGGCGCCGTTCGCGCGCCATCGCTGCCGGCCGTTGGCGAGCGTGCCGGCCAGGTCGAAGCTGGCCGAGTGGCAGGGGCAGCGCAGGTCGCTCCATTCCGGGCGAAACTGCAGGGTGCAGCCCATGTGGGTGCAGACCGAGCTCAGTGCCCTGATCTGGCCGCCGTGGTTGACCACGTAGCCGTCGAACGAGGCTGTGCTGAAGCGCACCGCGCCGCCCTCCGGCACGTCACTGACCCGCGCGACGTCGACCCACTCATAGTCGCCGGCCACCAGGTCGGTGCCGTCGTCCCAGATCCAATCACGGTTCTCGCTCGCGGGGCGCAGCAGCCCGAAGCCGGCCGCTCCTGCCGCCAGGCCGGCCGCCCCGCTCAGGCCGGCGATCAGCAGCTGGCGGCGCGTGACCCTCACCCGGCCTGTCGCCTTCACCGCGCTCGGTCGCAGCGGCAGCGGCGTGCGGACAGCCGCGATTCCCCGGTCGGCCTGCCGCATGCGCAGCCGCAGCTGCTCGACGAACGCCGGGTCAGGTGCGCCGCCGTCCGGATCGGCCGCGGCCGACAGCTCGGCGGCCAGCCGCGCCATCTCGGCCTCGTCGCGGTCGCCGACGTCATCGGGAGACGGGCGGCCGTCGGCCAGCAGCGCGTCGAGGTAGCGCTCGAAGCGCTCCGCGCGGGGATCGTCGTCGGGACGCATCGGCTCCGGGGGTCGATCAGCCATCGGCATCACCCAGCAAGGCTGCCTTGCGCAGGGCACGGTACTGCAGGATCTTGGCGTTGCCGTGGCTGATTCCCATGCGGCTCGCGGTCTCGGCCACGCTCAGCCGCTCCAGGAAGCGCAGCTCCAGCACCTGCGCATAGCGCTGCGGCAGCCGGCCAAGCAGCTCGCGGACGCGGTCGGTGGCGGCCAGCCCCTCTCCAGGGCGCTCCCGCGCCTCGTCGGGCTGCGCGGGTTCCCAGCCGGGAGCCACCTGGTCGGCGCCGATCACCGGCAGGCGGTAGAAGGCGCGCCAGTAGTCGGCAATGGCGTTCTGGCTGACGCGGTACAGCCAGCTCACGATTTGGCCGTGGTCCCGGGTGGTGTCGAGCTGCTCGACCGCGCGCATGAAGACCTGCGCGGTGAGGTCCTCGGCATCGGGACGGTTTCCGACCCGTGCGTAGATGAATCGGTAGATGGGCACCACCTGCTCGTCGTAGATCTCCTCGAAGCGGCCGGGCTCAGCGGCGGGACGGGCGTCAGGGTCGGCCATCAACGGCAGTACGTGGTGGGTTACGTGGCCTGACGGGCCTGTGCGTCAGCCCTCTGCCCGGTGCAGCGGCGCCAGCAGGGCCGCCACTTCCTCCAGGAAGCGCGCGTCGTTCTCGTCGTAGGCGCCGATGTCGGAGCCGTCGATGTCGATCTCGCCGATGACCTGGCCTTCCGCGAAGATCGGCACCACGATCTCGGATCGGGTGGTGGTGAAGCAGGCCAGGTAGCGCGGATCGGCGTCCACGTCGTCGACGATCTCGGTGCGGCCGGTCTGCGCGGCGGCGCCACAGATGCCGACGCCGATCGGGATGCGGGTGTGCTCCGTCGCCTCGGGTCCGATCCACGGCCCCAGCACCAGCTCGCCCGCCGCCTGGTCGACCCAGTAGATGCCGATCCAGTCGTAGTGCGCGAAGCGGTCGTGGAGTGCCTCCACCACCCGCTGCGCGGCGGCGTCGGGACCAGGCGCCTCGGCGATGATCGTCCTGATGAGGTTCAGCGCGTCGCCGTGCTCGACCGGGCGCTCCTCGGCGACGGGATGGCTCACTGCTGTGATGCCCAGCGATCGGCCCAGCGGTCGATGCCCTCGATGGCGCGCCGCAGGTCGCTGCCCTTCTGGGTCAGCGAGTACTCGACCCAGGGCGGCGTTTCGGACACCGCGCGGCGGTCGATGAGCCCCTCGTCCTCCAGCAGCTTGAGGCGCTGCGAGAGGGTTGCCGAATTGGCGCCGCCCAGGGCGTCCTGCAGCTCGCAGAAGCGCTGGGTGCGGATCCCGAGCTCGCGCACGATGCGGAGCACCCACTTCTGGCCAAGGATGGTGAGCGCGGCAGTGGCGGCGCACTCCGCGCGCTGGGCGGCCGCACGGCGCTCGGCGCGCGACCGGGGCACCGTGGACGGGGGTGGCGTCTGGAGCCCGGCGTCCATCAGGCGGCGGACGATAGCACCGGCCCCAAGGGGGGTCAACCGAGCCAGGGGAGGCGTGCCGCGACGCGATGCGGTGCCCCTTGACGAGCACCGAATCAGCCTTCCGCAGCGCCGACGGCGGTTGCCGGCAGCCGGGCCTACTGGACGTGGACCTCCATGTTCATGCTGGAGTGGAAGAGGCAGGTGACGTGGAAGTCGCCGGCTTCGGGGAACTGAACCACCACCTGCGTGCCGGCGGGGATGGTCTCGTTCACCACGGGGTCCTCCGCCTCGCCGCCGTTCTCGCCCTCGGTGAAGGTGTGCGAGACGCTCGAGTTGTTGACGATCGTCACGTCCTCGCCGGCGGCAACGGTGATCTCATCGGTGCCGAACGAGCTCGACCCGGTGATGGTGATGGTCGCCGCGCCAGATCCGCTCTCACCGGCACTCTCCGAGGCGTCCTCGGACGCGCTGGCGCCGCTGCTCTCGCTGGCGGTGGACGGAGTGCCGGAAGAGGGCGTGCTGGTCGCGGCCGAGGAGCAGGCCGCGGCGACGAGCAGCAGAAGGCTCAGTCCCGCGGCGAGGCTCGGGGATCGACGATGGAGCAGGTCTGTCATGGTGTGCCCTCGTTTC
>DASSNI010000211.1:0-3221 GCA_035701385.1 Candidatus Limnocylindria bacterium
AGGAAGCCGAAGCCCTCGTCGACGATCTCCAGGATGCCGGTGGCCACGCCCGGCTGCCCGTTCTGCTGCTCCCGCCGATTCTGGCTGGGGGCCAGCGGCACGACGTCCAGCAGCTTCAGCACCAGGTCGGAGTGCTCGAGCTCCTCGTAGTTCTCGACACCATGCTCGGCGGCCAGCTCACGCAGCTCGTCGAGGTCCTTGGCCTGCAGATCGGCCAGGTTCATGCCCTGGTCGTCGGCGTCGGTGGGGAAGGGACCGGCGTAGATCGACGAGTACTGGCCGGACGCGTACGGGTTGCGCCGCTGGTACGCGGGCCGGGACTGCTGGCGACGGGGGCCGCCGTCCTGGCGCCGTCGTGGTCGCCCTCGGCGCTGGGCTCGTGTCTCTTCGCTCATGGGTGCCTCGGCTCGGGGGACTGCGTGGTCTGCCGGAGATGCATGTAGGGGGAGTCCTCTGTGGAACGAACGGTAGGGTCCGGCAGGGACGGCAGGCTCGGGAACGATTGGCTCGCCATGAGGCTCACGAGACTGCCGGTCTCGTCCGTGTGGGACGCGCGGCGGTACGGGTCAGACTTTGCGGGTCCCTGCGCGGGTGGTGATGTTGGGCCCGCCGTATCCGCTCATCTCGCCGATGAGCAGGGTCCTGATCTGACGCAGGACCGGCCGCCAGTCCAGTTGATCATACCCGAGATGCGCAAGCACGTCTTCCGCATTCCACTGCTGCCCGCGCGCCCAGCTGCGCCGCAGCGTCTCGCCGGCCGCCGGTGAGGTCCACCAGGCGGTGCCATGCTGGGTCGCCAGCCAGCTGGACAGCGCGCCCTCGACCATGGTCGATCGCGCGTAGCGGGCGACGTACAACCCGTCGTCGACGCGCGCCAGGTACTCCTCGGGCGCGTGACGCACGCCGAGCGACAGGCTCAGCATCCCCGAGTACTGCGTCTGCGCCAGCGCGGTGTCATCGGTCCGGTGCAGGTAGAGCTCGTAGATGAGCTGCGCGCCGATCCAGCGCAGCAGGCGGAGGTACCAGAAGGCGCTGAAATCGGCGAAGGCCAGCGCATCGGCCTCCGGCATGCCGAGCACCCCGCGCAGCCAGGCGGGGTTGCCCACCAGCCGCTCGAATGTGTGCCCGTAGCCTTCGGTCAGGCTGTTGTCGCCGAACAGCCGATAGGCCGGCGGCAGCGCGCCGACCACGTGGGCGAAGTGCTCGGCGTGACCGGCCTCGTGGAGGAGGGCCGCGTAGTCGTCCCAGCCGCCGCGCGGCTGGATGACGAGTCGAACGTCATTCGGAACGTGCACCGGCGCGCAGAAGGCGCGCGGCGACTTCGTCGGCCGCGGCTCGGCGTCCACCGTGATGTTCCGCTGCCGGGCGAGGTCCATCCCCATCCCGGCCAGGGTGGCGGTCAGCACCGGCAGCATGCGCCGCGCATCGAACCAGCGATCCCACTGGACGCCACGCACGATGTGCTCCAGGTCGATGGCCGAGGCATCGCCCTGCTCGATGTCGATCTCCGCCAGGTTGCGACGCAGCGCGGCGAAGTAGACCGTCTCGGAGTCGTTGAGCAGGCCGCGCATCTCGGCGGCCAGCGCCTCCACGTCGAAGCCGGCAGTCCTGGTGACCATGTCCGGCACGTCGTCGTAGCCGAGGTGGCGGACCGCGGCGGCCACGCCGGCCCGCCGCTCCTCGCGGAGCGGGTTCAGCGCGTCGACGGCCTCGAGATACGAGTCAGCCAGCGCGTTGCGCTCCGCCCGGTTGGCGATGTCCGCCGCCCGGTTCCAGACCTGTCGGTACGGGATGCGCTCGCCGCGCCACACCACCACGGCCTGCGACTCGGCGCTCTCCAGCTGATCGGTCAGGTCCGCGACCGCTGCCGCGAGGTGCTCGCCCAGGGCCATGCGGTACAGCTCCAGCGCCTGGCGTCCCGCGTCGTCATCTGCGGCCGATGCCTCACGCAGCGCATCCAGCGCCGTCCGGTCGAACAGGTTGGCGTGCTCGGCGTAGATCGCCGCCAGGCCGAGGTCCGGCTGCAGGCCGGCCAGCTGGCGGTAGTAGGCCTCCATCAGCAGGCCGTGGAAGCGTTCCGCCTGCTCGGAGTACGTCTTCAGCTTGAACGCCGGCCTGGTCTTCGTCGGCATTACGGTCAGCTGCTGCTTTCGGCCGCAGCCGGCTCCATCTCGGCGGCCGGCGGCTCACCGCTGCCGGTCGTGGCCGGGGCCGATGCGGGGGCCGCTGCGGGCAGGCCGGCATGGGTGGCTGCGGCGCCGACGAAATCACGGAACAGCGGATGCGGCCGGTTCGGCCGGCTCTTCAGCTCTGGATGTGCCTGGGTTGCGACGAACCATGGATGTTCGCGCAGCTCGATGTACTCGACCAGACGCCCGTCGGGCGAGACACCGCTGAACCACATTCCCGCCTCGCCGAGGCGGTCGCGGTAGGCATTGTTGACCTCGAACCGATGCCGATGCCGCTCGTAGGCGATCTCGGTGTCATAAGCGGCGCGCACCCTGGAGCCCTCCTCCAGCCGCGCCGGATAGAGGCCGAGGCGCATGGTGCCGCCCTTGTCGGTGACATCGGCCTGGTCGGGCATGAGGTCGATGACGGGGTGCTCGGTGAAGACGTTGAACTCCGAGGAGTTGGCGTCGGGGTTGTCGAGCGCCATGCGCGCGAACTCGATGACGGCGCACTGCAGCCCCAGACACAGCCCCAGGTACGGAACGCGCTCCTCGCGCGCCCACTTGATGGCGCGCACCTTGCCCTCCACCCCGCGGTAGCCGAAGCCGCCGGGCACCAGCACGCCGCTGACGCCCTTCAGCTCGTCGGCGACCTGCTCCGGCTCCATGCGCTCCAGCTGCTCGGAGCGGATCCAGCGAACCTTCACGTCCACGCGGTGGTGCAGCGCCGCGTGCTTCAGCGCCTCGGTGACGCTGATGTAGGCGTCGGGCAGCTCCGTGTACTTGCCCACGATGGCGATCTCGACCTGCGGCCGCGGCGCGCGGATTCGCGCCACGAGATCGTGCCAATCGGCCAGGTCCGGCTCCGTCGAAGGGATCTCCAGCTCGCGGGTGATGAGCTTGCCGAGCCCCGCCCGCTCGAGCTGCAGCGGCACCTCGTAGATGCTGCGCGCCGTCTTCAGCGGGATGACCGCATGCACGTCGACATCGGTGAACAGGCTGACCTTGTCGAGGATCTCCTCGTCGATCGGCTCGTCGCTTCTGAGGATGATC
>DASSNI010000212.1:0-5346 GCA_035701385.1 Candidatus Limnocylindria bacterium
AGCAGATCACCGGCGTCGACGACCGCGGCCGACAGCGCCACGCCCATCGCCGCTCCCTCGGCCAGGACGGCCGCCACGATGCGCCGGGCAGCGGCCAGCGTCAGCCCCGCGGCCTGCGAGGCGGTGGGGCCGCGGCCCGCGTCCACCAGCTCCGGCGGGTCGCTCACGCGCGGCTCCGTCCCAGGCGGAAGGCGATCAGGGTCAGGGTCAGGGTGCCGACCATCAGCAGCACGGCCATGGCGATGAGGACCGGCAGCCGCTGGGCGAACCGCAGCTGCCCGTACAGGAACACAGGGAAGGTGGGGTCCTGGCCGGCCAGGAAAAGGGCGATCGCCACCTCGTCGAACGACACCACGAAGCAGGTGAGCCACGCCGACAGCAGCGTCGGGCCGATGAGCGGCAGCACCACGCGCCGCAGCGTCACCGGGTAGCTCGCCCCGAGGTCCATGGCCGCGTCCTCGAGGGCCGGGTCGATGCCCGTCATGCGCGCCAGCAGGATCAGCGTGGCGAACGGCAGGGCGATGACCGAGTGGCCGGCGGCGATGGTGGCCAGCGAGCGCGGCACGTCCAGGAAGCCGAACAGCAGGAACAGGGCGACGCCCAGCACCACGAACGGCACGATCAGCGGCAGGACCGCCAGGCCCAGCAGCGGAGCGCGGCCGCGGAAGCGGAAGCGAACGAAGGTGATGCTCACCGCCAGCCCCAGGGCAGTCGCGATGGTCGCCGCCGCGATCCCCACCAGCAGGCTGTTGCGCGCCGACTCCAGCAGCGCGTCATCGGCGAACACCTCGCCGTACCAGGCGGTGGTCAGGTCGCGCAGCGGGAAGCTGAGCACGGTGTTGTTGTTGAAGCTGAAGACGAACAGCAGCGCGATGGGCAGGTAGAGGAGCACGAGCATCAGCACATAGCCCGCCCGCAACGGCACCCGCGTGCGTCCGACGCCTATGGCGCTGCGGCTCATGTCGCGAACCTGCGCAGGTCTACGAGGCGCGTGGCCAGCAGCACCAGCACCACCGTCAGCGCCAGCATGATCACCGCTGCCGCCGAGCCGGCGGCCCAGCTGGCCGCCCTGCCGAAGAAGTCCTGGATGAGCTGGCCGTACATGTAGGTCTCGCTGCCGCCGACCAGCCGCGGCGTCACGTACTCGCCGATGGTGGGAATGAAGACCATAAAGAAGCTGGCCACCGCGCCCGGCGCCGAGAGCGGAACCGTCACGCGCCAGAAGCGGGTCCACGGCGCGGCCCCCAGGTCGGCGGCGGCCTCCAGCTGCCGCCGGTCGATGCGCTGCATGGCCGCGTAGATCGGTAGCGCCGCGAACGGGATCCAGACGTAGACCAGGGTGATGACCACCGCCGCGCGCGAGTAGATCAGCAGGTTCAGCGGCTCGTCGATGACGCCCAGCCACTCGAGGAACGAGTTGATCGCGCCATCGCTGCCCAGCATCAGCCGCCACGCCATGACCCGCAGCAGGAAGCTGACGGCGAACGGGACGAGCAGCAGGAAGAGGTACAGCGGCGCGCGGTCGCCGGCGCGGAAGGCCAGGAAGTAGGCGATCGGGTACGCAAGGATCGTGGCCGCGCCCCCCACGATCAGCGCCATGAGCGCCGAGATGCCCAGCTGTCGCAGGTACGAGGCGGTGCCCAGGATCTCCCCGTACTGCTCCAGGGTGGGCTGCCACTCCCTGGAGAAGTTGATGGGCCCCGGCTCGGGACGCAGGCTGATGATGCCGATCAGCACGACCGGCGCGAGCAGGAAGGCCGCCAACCACAGGTACGGTGGCAGCACCAGGAAGCGGAGGAGCCCTCGGCGCCCCAGCATCGGCCTCCCGCCCGCGCGCGTGCCTAGCGAATCGCGATGAGCCCTACTCGGCCTTCACCCGCGTCCACATGGCCGTCCAGGCGTCGCGCTGCTCCTGGGTGACGAGCGGGGTGAAGTTGGTGGTCTCCAGGATGTCCGGGTTGTCGATGCTGAATGCCTCGATGAGCACCGGGTCTTCGACCGCGGCCATGACCTCGGCATTCGCGCAGCCGTAATAGAACAGCGTCACTGCGTTGCCACAGCTCAGCTCGGCGAGCTTGTCGTCCAGGAACTCCAGCGCCAGCTCGGGGCTGTCGCTCTGCGAGCTGATGCCGTACAGGCCGACCCAAGAGTTGCGGCCCTCGGTCGGGTTGGCGTACGCCACCGGGGAGCCCTCGTACAGCGCCGTGGCGTAGCAGCCCTGCCATGCGTAGGCGACCCAGATGTCCCCGCTCATCACCTCCGGGCACAGGTTCTCGTACTCGCTGTCCCAGTAGTGCAGGTTGAGGCCCTTCTGGTCCTTCCACTCCTGCTCGATGGCGGCCAGCTGCTCGTCGGTGATGGCGGTCTCGTCGTAGCCGTGGATGTACGAGCTGACGGTCACGGCCGCCGGGCCGTCGTCCCACATGGCGATGTGGT
Organism: Candidatus Limnocylindria bacterium; assembly: GCA_035701385.1. Taxonomy (GTDB): domain Bacteria; phylum Chloroflexota; class Limnocylindria; order QHBO01; family QHBO01; genus DASSCW01. Next base: position 2,437 of record DASSNI010000212.1, read on the forward strand.
CGTCGTATGCCGGGTTCAGCAGCGCGTCCCAGCTGGTGACCTCGTCGACCTTGTCGGTGTTGTACAGGATGGAGGTGAAGCCCCAGTCCCATGGGACGTAGTACTGGACGCCGTCGATCTGGCCCATGGCCTTGAACTCGTCCGGCACCTTGTCCCAGTTGCTCAGCTTGCTGGTGTCGATGGGCTGCACCAGTCCCTCGTCGACGTAGAACTGCTGCCAGCCGGTGTAGAAGTGGAAGACGTCAGCCTCGCTGCCGGACTCCATCAGCGTCAGGATCTCGGCGTCGCTGATGCCGAACTCGAACGCGACGTCGGTGTCGGGGTGATCGGCCTTGAAGTCGGCCCAGAAGTCCTCCGCCTCGTAGCCGCCCCATTCCAGGATGGTCAGCTCATCCGGCTCCGGCTCGCTCGGCTCTGACTGGGACGCGGATGCCGATCCTGTTGCCGAGCTTGGCGTCGCCGCGGTGCCACGGCAGGCCCCGAGCACCAGGACCGTGATCGCCAGGGCAGCGGGCACTGAGCGGGACATTCGATATCGCGGGGTCATGTGGGCCGAACCTCCGTCGCTCTCTTCGAGCCTGTCCCCACCTTAAGCAGTACTGCAGGCGCCGATGGTATGGCGCCACCCGGTCGCCGGTCAATCACTTTTGCGCGTGGCTCCGCTGGCGTGTTTTGGCGCGCCGAACCGATACCCCATCAGCCGAGGGATGCCCGCGACCATCCGAACGGCCAGCGATCCCGGCCGTCCCGCGTCCTGCGCCTCGTCCCGCCGCACCAGCGCCTCACGGATGATCCGCGCACCGGCAAAGCGCAGCGGCTCAGGCGGGAAAGGACGCACGCTGCGATTCACGATCGGCAGTGTGGCCAGCTCGCTGCCCGGCGAATCCACCAGGGCGCTCAGTACCCGCCCGGCGAAGTGCGCCGGACCGACGCCGTTCCCCGAGAAGCCGTGCGCGTAGTGCAGGCGTCCCCCCATCGCCGACCCGATGAGCGGCAGCCGGTCGGGGCTGATGTCGATGGCGCCGCCCCACGCGTCAGCGATCGGCACGTCGGCCATCGACGGCAGGAAGCGGGCGAGCGCCGCCCGGGCCCGCCCTTCGGCACGGCCGTCCCGGTCGTAGCGCCCGTCCACGCGACCGCCGAAGCCCGCCGCACCCACGCCAGCGCCGAAGGCCACGCGGCCGTCGGGCGTGGTGCGGAAGTAGTGCACCGTGAACCGGCCGTCGGCGATGGCCTCGCCTCCAGTCCAGCCGATCTCGGCAAGCCGCTCCGGCGCCGGCTCGGTGAGCACGATGTGGCTGCCCCAGCTGAGCAGCCGGGTGCGAAAGCCCGGCCAGCCCGCGCCCCAGGCGTTGATCGCCAGCACGGCCTGCTCAGCGCGGATCGGCCCGACGGACGTCTGCAGGGTGAGCTGCTCACCGGGCCTGATGGCCTCCACGCGCGTGCCCTCCACGACGCGCGCGCCGGCGGCCTGCACCGCGTGTCGCAGCGCGCGCGCAAGGCGCGCCGGCTGGACGGTGGCCGCGTTGGCCATCAGGGCGCCGCCGCGCATGACCGGCGAGGCGCAGCGAGCTCGGACCTCGTCCGCTGACAGCTCGACGTAGGCGTCCGGCTCGCCGGCTGCGCGGCACGCCTCGACGGCCGGCCGCCACTCGCCGTCCTGGGCGGGAGAGGCGCTGACCCGCAGGTAGCCGCCGCGGCGGAACCAGGCGTCGACGCCATGCTTGGCGCACCAGTCGCCGATGCCCTGCACCGACTCGTCCACCAGCCCTGCCACCCGCAGCGCCGCCTCGGTGCCGAATTGCTCGACCAGGTACGGCATCTGGTCCCACCAGCCGTGCACGAAGCCGCCGTTGCGACCGCTGGCCGCGCCACCGCCCAGGCCCTGCTCCAGCACGACCACTCGCGCGCCGGGCATCCCCTGCAGCAACGACCAGGCGGTCCACAGGCCGGTGTAGCCGGCACCGACGATCGCGACGTCGAAGGTGGTCGTGGCCATGTCGGCCAGTGGCGGGGCCGCAGCCACCGGCGGCTCGGCGGCCAGCGCCTCACGCATCCACCAGCCGACGCCACGCTCCTGAAGTGCTGCTTCAGTCAAGGTGTCGATGCTACGGAGCGACGGCCACGCGGTCAACGCCCACGCTCGCGGCTGTGAAATCGCCGCGCGGCTGCCTAGAATCCGGCCGTGGCCGCCGACGACATCCTCATCGGCCGCAGCCTGCGAGAGACGCGACGGCGGCAGGGCATGACCCTGCGCACCGTGGCCGATCGCGCCGGCGTGACGGAGAGCTTCCTGTCGCAGGTGGAGCGCGACATCGCGAGCCCCTCGATCGCCACCCTGCGGCGCATCGCGACTGCGCTCGGCACGACCATCGGCACGCTCCTCGACAGCGCCGGGCCGCACGCGCAGCTTGTCCGCGCGGCGGATCGCAAGGTGGTTGGTTACCCGGGGCTCGGCGCAAAAGACCAGTTCCTGACCGACGGGCCCAATGCGCGCCTGCAGGTCATCGAGTCGCTCATCGAGCCCGGTGGCGGAACCGGGCCGGAGGCCTATGCGCACGAGTCGGACGAGGAGTGCCTGATCGTGCTGGAGGGCTGCCTGGACCTGTGGGTCGGCGAGGAGCAGTATCGGCTCGAGACCGGCGACGCCATCCGGTATCCGAGCAGGGTCGCGCACCGCAACCAGAACCCCGGTCCGGGCTCTGCACGCGTCCTGTTCATCCTGACCCCGCCATCGTTCTAGAGAGGAGACCTGCCCGATGGCCCTGAACTTCGCGGCCGTCCTCGTCATCGCCCGCCTGTGGTGGACCTACCTCATCCGCGGGATCCTCGGCATCGCGTTCGGGGTGATCGTCATCCTGTTCCCGGGCCTCGGCCTGGCGGCGGTGATTGCCCTGTTCGCGGCGTGGG
>DASSNI010000213.1:0-2418 GCA_035701385.1 Candidatus Limnocylindria bacterium
GTTCCGCCGCTCACCCGCGGCAGCTTCGCCAGTCTCTCGCGCGCGGCCGAGGCGACGGCGGCGGGCTGCAGCCCGGCGCGCTCCAGGATGGCCGGCACCACGCCGTCCGGCTGGTCGACCAGGCTCAGCAGCATGTGCGTGGCCGTCAGCTCGGGATGTCCCTCGCCCTCGGCCAGCCGCTGCGCGGCCAGGATCGCCTCCTGGGCCCTGGTGGTGAATCGTTCGGTGCGCATCAGTGGACTCTCCCGTGCCGGCGCGGATCGGGCTGCGGGTGACGGCCCAGCACGGCGCCGATGTCCTCGCGTGCCTGCTCGTCGAGCTGCGGCAGCACCACCCGGGTGCGGACGATGAGGTCGCCCTTTTCGCCCTTGGCGCCGCGCTTGGGCAGCCCGCGTCCGCGCAGGTGGATCTCCTGCCCGTTCTGCGTGTTCGGCCGGATCCGCAGCTTCGCCGATCCGGTGGGCGTGGGGACCGGCACCTCGGCGCCCAGCATCGCCTCGGCCAGGGTCAGCGGCAGCTCGGTGACCAGGTCGGCGCCACGGCGCTCGAATCGGGGATCGGGCTTGACCCGGACGGTGATGACCAGGTCGCCGGCGCTGCCCTGCTCGGCGCCAGCGGCCCGCAGGCCGGCGCCGCGCAGCTTGATCTTCTGCCCGTCGCTGACCCCTGGCGGGATGGTGACCCGCAGCCGGCGCCCATCGACATCGACCATGCGCTCGGCGCCGCGCGCGACCTCCTCCAGGGTCACCTCGGCCACGGCCGTGGCAGTCGGCTGGGAAGCGGCCCCGCGGCGGGCGCCGCCGAGGTCACCCAGGTCGAAGATCGTCTCGAATCCGCCGGTGCCGGCGCGCGACGAGGTGCCGGCACCCATCGGCCCTGCGGAGCCGAAGGCCGACCCGCCGAAGAAGGACTGGAAGAACTCGCTGAAGCCGCCCAGGTCCTCCGGGCTGACGCGCCGATACTCCCAACGCGTGCCGCCGGGCGCGCCGCCGAACCCGGCCCAGTCGGTGGCGCCGCCACCGAAGCCGGACTGCTGGTACGCCTGCCAGTTGGCGCCGAGCTCGTCGTAGTGCTTGCGCTTCTCGGGATCGGACAGGACGGCATGCGCCTCGTTGGCTTCCTTGAAGCGACGCTCCGCATCCTTGTCGCCCGGATTGCGGTCAGGGTGGAGCTCACGCGCCAGCCGACGATAGGCCTTCTTGATCTCGGCCTGGGTCGCCGTCTTCGGCACGCCAAGGGTCGCGTAGTAGTCCTTGTACTCCATCCGCCCGTCCGTGTTGTCAGCTCGTCGTGGGTTGGGTCCCGGAAACAGGAGCGGCGTCCCGGGGGACGCCGCTCGCTGCTTCGGTTGACCGGGTGGCGTCCCCCTAGGGAGCCCCGGTCGGTGGCTGGATCGGCTCCCGCGCCGGCGGCGTGGCGGCCACCGGGGCCTCCTCCGGCTTGCGGCCGCGGCGCCGGGGAGCGGCCGCGCGCTTCTGGCGCTCGGCACGCTCCGCCTTGATGCGCTGCGCCGGCCGGGCCTTGTCGATCAGGGCCTCGGCCAGCACCTCGTCCATGGTCTCGACCGGCACGATGCGCAGCTGGTTGCGCACGTCCTCCGGTACGTCGACCAGGTCCTTCTCGTTCCGCTTGGGGATGAGGACCGTCTTCACCCCGGCCAGGTGCGCCGCCAGCAGCTTGCTCTTCAGCCCGCCGATGGGCAGCACTCGCCCGCGCAGCGTGATCTCGCCGGTCATGGCCAGGTCGCGCCGCACCGGCTGGCCGGTGAGCAGGCTGGCCATGGCGGTGGCCATGGTCACGCCGGCGCTCGGCCCGTCCTTCGGCGTCGCGCCCGCCGGCACGTGGATGTGCAGGGTCTGCTTCTCGAAGCTGGCCGGGTCGATGTTCAGCTGCTTGGTGCGTGCCCGGATGTAGCTCAGCCCGGCACGCGCCGACTCCTTCATCACGTCACCGAGCTGGCCGGTGAGGATGAACTCATCCTTGCCCTCCATTCGGGTGGCCTCGACCTGGACGATGTCGCCGCCCACGTCGCTGACCACCAGCCCGGTGACCATGCCCACCTGGTCCTCGGCCTCCAGCTCGCCGTACTCGAAGCGGGCCGGCCCGAGGTAGTCCTCAAGATCCTCGGGCTTGACCGTGACCGTCGTCTTCGCATCATCCGCCACGCGGCGAGCGACCTTGCGAGCGACGTTCGCGATCTCTCGCTCGAGATTGCGGACGCCGGCCTCACGGGTGAAGGCCTGGATCAGCCGCACCAGGGTCGGCTCCTCGAAGACGAGCTGGTCGTCCTTGAGACCGTGCGCCTCGAGCTGCTTCGGCACCAGGAAGCGCTGGGCGATGCGCAGCTTCTCGAGCTGGGTGTAGCCGGGAAGCTGGATCACCTCCATCCGGTCGCGGAGGGCGGCCGGGATGGTGTCG
>DASSNI010000214.1:0-7941 GCA_035701385.1 Candidatus Limnocylindria bacterium
TTGGCATGCTGAAGATCGACTACCTGTCGCCGGTGTTCATCGACGACGAGGTGCAGGTCGGCTCGCGGGTCGACTGGATCGGCAACAGCAGCATCGCCATGTCGCACCTGCTGACCGCCGGCCGCGACCTGGCGCGATCCACGTCGGTGCTCGTGGCCTACGACTACGACAAAGCTCGCCCGATGCGGGTGCCGGACGACTGGCGCTCCGCCTTCGCGGCGCACGAGGGCCGTTCGCTGGAACGGCCGCAAGGAGACGCATGACCGATAACCAGCAGTTCGACCTGCTGATCCTGGGCGGCGGCATGAGCTATGTCGGCGCCATCCGCGCGGCGCAGCTCGGCCTGAAGGTCGGGCTCATCGAGCGCGACAAGCTGGGCGGGACGTGCCTGAACCGCGGCTGCATTCCGTCCAAGGCGCTGCTCGAGACCGCCGACCTGCTGCATCGCGTGACCGAGCAGGGCGGCGAGTTCGGCCTCGCCGGCCACGAGGGCATCAGCCTCGACTACCCGGCGCTGGGCGCACGGCGCGACCAGGTGGTGGACAAGCACGTCAAGGGCGTCGAGTTCCTCATGAAGAAGAACGGCGTGACCGTCATTCGCGGCCACGGATCGCTCACCGGGCCGACCAGCGTGCACGTGTCCGGCGGCGAGGCCGGCGAGCTGGACGTCACTGCCACCGACCTCATCCTGGCCACCGGCTCGGCCCCACGCTCCCTTCCCGGCCTGGACATCGACGGCGAGCGGATCATCACCTCGGACGAGGCGCTGACCCGGGGCGACGTGCCGAAGCGGGTGACGATCGTGGGCGCCGGCGCCATCGGCGTGGAGTGGGCCAGCCTGTACCGCGACTTCGGCACCGAGGTGATCCTGGTCGAGTTCCTGGATCGGGTGGTGCCGCTGGAGGATGCCGATGTCAGCAAGGAGCTGAACCGGGTCTTCCGCAGGCGCGGCATCACCATGCACACCGCGTCGACCGTCGATACCGAGACCATCCAGCGCACCGATGACGGGCTGCGCTTCACCATCAAGGCCAACCAGGGCGACAAACGGACCGATGTCGAGACCGATCTCATCCTGGTGGCGGTCGGGCGGCGGCCCCTGACCGATGGCATCGGCCTGGAAGGCATTCCCGGCATCCAGCTGGAGCGTGGCTACGTCAGGGTCGACGGGCACATGCGCACCGGCGTGGACCACCTGTACGCCATCGGCGACATCGTTCCCGGCTTCGCACTGGCCCACGTGGCAGCCCACGAGTCGATCGTCGCCGCCGAGACGATCGCCGGCCACGATCCGGAGCCGATCGACATGAGCCTCATGCCGCGCGTCACGTTCTGCCGGCCGCAGATCGCCAGCGTGGGCATGAGCGAGGCCGAGGCACGCGACGGGGGCCGCCAGGTGAAGACCGGCTCGTTCCCGTTCCGCGCCCTGGGCAAGGCGACCATCGTCGGCGAGGTCGACGGATTCGCCAAGCTGGTGGCCGACGCAGAGTCGGGCCTGCTGCTGGGCGCTCACATCATCGGCCCCCATGCCGGCGATCTGCTGGCCGAGCCGGTGCTGGCGCGGCTGGTGCAGGGCACCGCCGAGGAGATCGCGATGAGCGTCCACGCGCATCCGACCCTCACCGAGGTGCTGGCCGAGGCCGCCATGGCGGTGGACGGCGCGGCGATCCACGTCTGATGATGCGCGTCGCAGAAGGAGGGTGACCGAAGCAGTGGCCCAGACCGACATCCGGCCCCGGCACGACGAGCTCGGCCTGTCAGACGATGACGTGCTGGGCATGTATCGCTACATGCTGCTGGCCCGCGCCGTCGACGAGCGGATGTGGCTCATGCAGCGCGCCGGCAAGATCGCGTTCATCATCTCCGGCCAGGGACACGAGGGGGCGCAGGTGGCGACCGCCTGGCCGCTGCGCCGCAACCACGACTGGATGGCGCCGTACTACCGCAGCATCGCCTCCGCCCTGACCTTCGGCATGAGCCCGGAGGACATCATCACCGCGCACCTGGCCAAGGGCGACGACGTGAGCTCCGGCGGCCGCCAGATGCCCGGCCACTACGGCGGCGCGCCATACAACATCGTCAGCCTCTCCTCGCCGGTGGGCACGCAGGTGCTGCACGCCGTGGGCATCGCCATGGGCGCCTGGGTGCGCGGCGAGGACGTCGTGACGTACACCTCGTACGGCGAGGGGACTAGCAACCAGGGCGAGATCCACGAGGCCATGAACTTCGCCGGCGTGCACAAGCTGCCGGTGATCTTCGTGTGCGAGAACAATGGCTACGCCATCAGCGTGCCGCTCGACAAGCAGGTCGGCGGCGGCCGCATCGCCGTCCGGGCCGAGGGCTACGGCTTCACCGGCGTCCTGGTCGACGGCTCCGATCCGCTGGCCTGCTACGCCGCCGCCAGGGAGGCGCACGAGCGGGCGCGGGCCGGCGAGGGCCCGACCCTCATCGAGGCGCGCGTGGTGCGAATGACGAGCCACTCCTCGGACGACGACCAGCGCCGCTACCGCGATCCTGCCGAGGTGGAGGCGCTGAAGGAGCAGGACCCGCTGACCCGCTTCGCCACCCAGCTGCGCGAGATCGGCCTGCTGGACGACGCGAAGGACGAGGAGCTGCGCGCGGCTGCCAAGGCGGAGATCAACGAGGCCAGCCGCAACGCCGAGGCGCGGCCCGATCCGGACCCGGCCACTGCCGAGCTGCACGTCTACGCCGACGGCGGGGAGGGCCGCTGACATGGCCGAGCTGAACATCCTGGAGGCCATTCGCGCCGGCATGGACGAGGAGATGGAGCGCGACGAGCGCGTGATGATCCTCGGCGAGGACGTCGGCAAGAAGGGCGGCGTCTTCGGGGCCACCGACGGCCTGTGGGCCAAGTACGGCGACAAGCGGGTGCTCGACACGCCGCTGACCGAGGGCATGATCGCTGGCGCCGCGGCCGGCGCGGCGATCTACGGCCTGCGCCCCATCGCCGAGATGCAGTTCGCCGACTTCGTGTATCCGGCCTTCAACCAGATCGTGTCCGAGATCAGCCGCATGCGGTACCGCTCCAACGGTGCCTTCGGCCTGCCGATGGTCATCCGCATGCCGTACGGCGGCGGCGTTCATGGGGCGCTGTACCACAGCCAGTCGAACGAGGCGTACTTCACGTCCACAGTGGGGCTGAAGGTGGTCGCTCCCGGCACCCCGGCCGACGCCAAGGGCCTGCTCAAGGCGGCGGTCCGCGACGAGGACCCGGTGATGTTCTTCGAGCACAAGAAGACGTACCGCCTGTTCAAGGCCGATGTGCCCGACGGCGACCACGTGGTCCCCATCGGCTCCGCGGAGGTCGCCCGCCCCGGCAAGGACCTGTCGATCTTCTGCTACGGCTACATGCGCACCTGTGCGCTCGAGGCGGCCGAGACGCTGGCCCGCGATGACGGCGTGGAGGCCGAGGTCGTGGACCTGCGGTCCCTGCGGCCGCTGGACACGGCCACGATCCTCGGCTCGGTGGAGAAGACGGGCAAGGCACTGGTCGTCCACGAGGCGAACCGCTTCGGTGGGTTCGGCGCGGAGGTGGCGGCCACCATCGCCCAGGACGCCTTCGAGCACCTGGACGGGCCGGTCATGCGCCTGGCGGGACCCGAGGTGCCCGGCGTGCCGTTCCACCACAACCTGGAGGACTGGTTCATGCTCGGGCCGGAGAAGATTGCGGCAGCCGCGCGCGAGCTGGCCGCCTACTAGCCGATGAATCAGATCCCGGGCGACGAGTGGCCGGCCCGGCGAATCTCTTGGACAATGAGCGAGCACGACTGAGGAGACGGATGGCGACCACGATCAAGATGCCGCAGCTCGGGGAGTCGGTCACCGAGGGCACCATCGAGCGCTGGCTGGTCAAGGAGGGCGACACGGTCGCCCAGTACGACCCGCTGTTCGAGGTCGTCACCGACAAGGTCAACGCCGAGGTGCCGGCCGAGGTCGCCGGCACGATCACCAAGATCATGGTGCCCGACGGCGAGACCGTGAAGGTCGGGACGCCGCTGGCCGAGATCGCCGCCGATGGCGACTCGGCCGAGCCCCCCGCGGCCGAGGCGCCCGCGGCCGAGGCGCCGGCCGAGGTCGCTCCACAGCCCGCCCCGGAGGCGGTAGAGGCACCTCCCGCCCAGCCCGAGATGCCGGCGCAGCCCGGCGCCGCCGCAGAGCCGGCGGAGGAGCCTCCTGCCAGCGCAGCACCGGCAACGACCGCTCCCCCAGCGCCCGCGCCGGCGGGCGGATCCCCGGCGGGCGGATCCACCGATGGCGCCGTCCGCATGACCCCGGCGGTGCGACGCTTGGTCCGCGAGCACAACATCGACATCTCGCAGCTCCACGGGAGCGGAGCCGGCGGCCGCGTGACGCGCGAGGACGTGCTCGCCTTCGTGCAGGGCGGCGGCGCCCAGGCAGCCGAGGCGCCCCAGGCGCCGGCTCCTGCCGCTCAGCCCGCGGCGACTCCGACCCCGGCTCCGGCGGCCACCCCGCAGCCCGCGGTAGCCGCTGCCGCACCGGCCGCAGCACCTGCCGCCCCGGCTGCCGCTCCTGCGCCGGCGTTCGCCGGACCTGCGCCAGTCCCGGCACCCACCGCCGGCGACGTGGAGATGCCGCTGACCCAGATGCGCAAGGGCATCGCCGCCAAGATGACGCGCGTCAAGCAGACGGTCCCCCACGCCTACACGGTCGTGGAGGTCGACATGCACAACGTCGTCCGCTGGCGCGAGGCGAACAACGCCGCGTACAAGGAGCGCGAGGGCATCGGCCTCAGCTACGTGGCGGCGGTGGTCAAGGCGGTGACGGAGACCCTGCGGCAGCACCCCACGCTGAACAGCCAGTTCGCCGAGGATCGGGTGATCCTCAAGCAGGCGATGAACATCGGTATCGCGGTGGCGGTCGACAACGGGCTGCTGGTGCCGGTCATCCACAACGCCGACCAGCTGTCGATCAGCGGGGTCAACCATCGGATCCAGGACCTGGCGGCACGGGCTCGTACCAACAAGCTGAAGCTGGACGAGATCCAGGGCGGCACCTTCACGGTGAACAACACCGGCTGGTTCGGCTCGGTGTCCTCCATGCCGATCATCAACGCGCCCGAGGTGGCGATTCTCTCGATGGAGGCGATCGTCAAGCGCCCGGTCGTCACGACGGTCGAGGGCGAGGACGTGATCGGCATCCGGCCGATGATGAACATGACCTGCTCCTTCGACCACCGCGTGCTGGATGGCGCGCAGGTCGGCGCCTTCCTGGCGGACGTCAGGAAGCGCCTGGAAGGCTGGGACCCGGAGACGCCGATCGGCTGACGCCGCCCTAGGCGCGCGCTCGGCGCGCGCCTAGCGACCTCGGCGGTACTGCCACCTCGCACGGCGGTCGCCGCCGCGCAGCCGGCGAACGGCCGGCAGCCAGATGATCGTGCCGCCGGCCTGCAGGCCCACGAACAGCAGGACCAGCAGGCCCACGCCGCCGACCGTCGCAGCCGGCACCGCCCACGTCTCGAGGCCGCCGGCCAGGCCCAGGTCGCCGAGCCCAAGGGCCACGTCCACCTCGTCGCGCGAGGGACCGCGAAGGCCCGCCGCCTGGTCTGTGGCTGGGCCGCCATCTGATCCGGGACCTGGCCCGGTGCCAGGCGGCAGCAGTCCCGGGGCAGGCGATGGGCTGCGCCCATCAGGTGATATGTCCTCCGGCGAGGGAGACGGGCGGGCGGAGTCGTCGCGCGTCGTGGCCGAGGCTGATGGACTGGGCCGCGGGGTCGGTAGCAGGCCGGGCAGGCTCGGCCGCGGCGCCAGAGTTGGCAGCGGCAGGCTGGGCAACGGCAGGCTCGGCGCTGGCCGAGGGGTCGGCGTTGGCCGAGGGGTCGGCGTTGGCGTCGGGCGCGGCGTGGGGACCGGCGTGGGGGAGGGACCTGCCGCGATGGTCAGCGTCACGGTCGCGGGCGCGGACCACAGCCTGCCATCCCAGACCCTGTACTGGAACGAGTCGCCGGACTCGAAGCCGCCGCCGGGCTTGAACTCGAAGCCGCCGTCCGCTTCGACATCCAGTGATCCGCTGACACCTCCGCCCACGAGCTCGACGGTGAGCTGGTCACCATCGGCATCGTTGTCGTTCGACAGCACGCCTGGTGCGCTCACCGTCAGCGTGCCGCCCGGCCAGGTGTAGCTGTCGGCGTTGGCCACGGGTCGCACGTTGGTGACGTTGATGGTCACCGTCGCCGCGGTGCCGAGCAGCGCGCCACCTGGGCGATAGCGGAACGTATCGGTCCCGATGAAGTCAGCATCAGGTTCGTAGGTGAACCTGCCGCTCGGCTTGAGCACCAGGACGCCATGACTGGCATCGGAGACCAAACTGGCGGTGGTGTCGCCCAGCAGGTTCAGGTCGTTGCCGAGGACGCCCGGCGCAGGCACCGTCAGCGAATCACCATGTGACACGCTGTAGGTGTCCGGGACGCCCGTCGCAACCAGCGCCGCCCTTGCGGTCCCACCGTCCAGCTGGCACACCGCGGCGGCACCGAAGAGGATCGCCACGGCGAGGGATCGGCGCCTGGCGAGCGGGCGAGGGGCCATCGTCAGGCCACCAGCGCCTGCGGCGTCCAGATGCGCGTCGACTCCTGGCCGGGCATAGGGGCATCGGCATCGGTCTCGAGGCCCTGGATGAAGGACACCACCAGCGACTCCTCGAGCTGGGTGCCGGCCGCGTCAGCCAGCCGCTTCAGCGCCTCCTCGACGGGAAGCGCGCGACGGTACGGCCGCGTGGTGGTCATCGCGCTGAAGGCGTCGGCCACCGCCAGGATGCGGCCGATCATCGGGATCTCCTCTCCCTCCAGGCCCTCCAGGTATCCCTTGCCGTCCCAACGCTCGTGGTGATGGCGAATACCCGCCCGCACGTTCTCGACGTCCGGGATGTCGCGCACGATCGAGTCGCCGAGCGCCACGTGCTGCTGGAACATGGCGTACTCGTCGGCGGTCAGCTTCGAAGGCTTGCGCAGCACGCTGTCCGGGATGCCGATCTTGCCGACGTCGTGCAGCAGGCCCGCCAGCCGAATCGTCTCGCAGGCTTCGTCGTCCAGGCCCAGCCGCCGCGCCAGGAAGAGCGCATACCGCGCGACGTCCTCCGAGTGGCGCTTGGTGTAGCGGTCCTTGGTGTCGACGGCGATGACCAGGCCCTGTAGTACGTCGAAGCCGCCGATCACCGTCTGCTGCTCCTCGCCGACGCGCGCGACGCACGAGGTGTTGCCCCCTCCGGCCTTCGCCTCGCCGACCGCCACCGCCGCGGCCGAAAGGACCTCGGTGACCGACTGTCCATGCTCCGGATAGGCCGCGATGCCGACGCTCACGCTGACGGGCAGCGACTCCGAGTCACCGAAATGGACGCTGAGCGCCTCGACCTGCGCCATCAGCGCGGCGACGGTGGCGGCCATCTCCTGCGTGCCGGACGGGCTGCGCAGGATCAGGAACTCGTCGGGGCCGTAGCGGGCGATGCGCGTGGCCTCATCCAGCTCGCCGACCAGGTCGGCGACGCCCAGCAGCACCACGTCCGCGGCGTCGTGCCCGTGCGTGTCGTTGAACAGCCGGAAGTTGTCGATGTCCACGATGGCGACGCCGATGCTGGCGCCGCTGGCACGGGCCGCCTCGATGTCCTCGGCCAGCGCCGCGACCACCGAGCCATGGTTCAAAAGGCCGGTCAGCGCGTCGCGGCGGCCCGCCTCGATCAGCTGCTCGTGCTGGCGCCCGAGACGAGCCTGCGCGGCACGGAAGATGGCGAACAGCGCGGCGGCCAGCAGCACGGCAGCCACGAGGGTCACGAGCATGATGTCGCGGCGGGTGGCTTCGATCCCGGCCAGCAGTGGCGTGGCGTCGCGCCAGATGCCGATCACCGCCTGAGTCTCGCCGTCGCCGCCCTTCAGCGGCAGGAGCTCCCGCAGCATCGGCGCCGGCGAGCCAT
>DASSNI010000215.1:0-7687 GCA_035701385.1 Candidatus Limnocylindria bacterium
GGTGACGAGCACCACCCATGCCACAGGAGCGAGCCGCGCGGTCCGTGCCAGGTACACCAGCAAGCCGGTCTGGATGGCGATCTGCAGCACCGCGAACACCCACAGGCCGGGACGATCGACGGATAGCCCGAACCCGAGGTACGCCGCGGCGGCCACGATCGTGACCAAGATGGTGCCGACCGTGGCGCGCTTGCGGACGCGCAGGTCGGCGTCGTCCTCCGGCCGCGCCCCCAGGTCGAGGATGTTCACGTCAGAGGTAGCGCACCTCGTCGGCCTCGTCGGTCTCCACAGCGCGGGCGCAGGTCGGGCAGTACCAGCGGGCTTCCATGGGCGTGCCGCAGGCGGCGTGGCGCATCGGCTCCGCCTCACGGGAGACGCGCGAGCCCCAGTCCGCCAGGAGCCGCAGCGCGCCGGCCAGCTCGGCGCCTTCCGGGGTGAGCTGGTAGCTGAAGCGCGGCGGCCGCTCCGAGTAGGGCGTGGAGCGGATCACGCGCTCCGATTCCAGGCGGCGCAATCGGTCCGACAGGATGTTCGGCGCGATGCCGGGCACCGCCTCGGACAGCTCCGAGAAGCGGCGCGGGCCGGACAGCAGCGCCTCCACCAGCAGCAGGCTCCATCGGTCCCCCACCCGCTCCAGCGCGGCTGCCAGTGGGGAGGAGGTGGCGGCCATGCGCGGATCGTACGGCATCGGCCTTGACATCCTCTGCGGTCGTAGTAACTTGCGTATTGCAAGTCACACACTACCACTGGCGACTGAACCGATGGAGGATGCGGACATGGGTCCGATCGAGGATCTGGGCAAGGCAATCAACGGCATCGCGGGCAGCGCGGGGCGCTCGACGGTGGGCATCGGCAACCGATGGCGCGGCGGCTCCGGCGTCGTGGTCGAGAACGGCAAGGTGCTCACCAACGCCCACAACCTGCACGGCGACGAGGTGACCGTCTACTTCGCCGATGGACGCGAGGCGGAGGGCAAGGTGCTGGGTGCCGATGGCGACGGCGACCTGGCCGTCATCGGCGTGGACACCGGCGAGGCGCCGGCCATCAGCTGGGGCGACGGCGGATCGCTGGAGATCGGCGCACCGGTGGTGGCCATCGGCAACCCGGCGGGACAGGGCGTACGGGTCACGCTGGGCTTCGTGTCAGGGCTGGGGCGCGTGTTCCGCGGGCCGCGCGGGCGTCGAGTCGTCGGGGCCGTGGAGCACACCGCTCCCCTGCTGCCCGGCTCGTCCGGCGGGCCGATCGTCGACGGCGCCGGCAGGCTGCTGGGCATCAACACCAACCGGCTGGGCTCCGGCTTCTACCAGGCCATTGCGGCCGATGGGGCGCTGAGGGACCGGGTGGCGGCCCTGGGGCGCGGCGAGGCACCGACCCGTCGGCGGCTGGGCCTAGGCCTGGCACCGTCCCACGTGGCACGGCAGCTGCGGCGGGCGGTTGGGCTGGATGAGCGGGACGGGCTGCTCGTTCGTGAAGTCGAGGATGGCTCGCCGGCGGCCAAGGCTGGCGTGGCCGAGGGCGACCTGATCGTCGTCGCCGCCGGCAAGCCGGTGACCAGTGCGGACGATCTGTTCGACGCCATCGGATCCGTTGGCGCCAAGGAAGCGCTGGAGGTGACCCTGCTGCGCGGCACGGAGGAGCGGACCGTTACCATTCCCGGGTGAGCTACTGGGACGAGCCGACCTGCACGCACCAGGATGCCCTGCCGGATGAGGTGACTCCCAGCGGCGACGGCTGCAAGGAGTGCCTCGAGCTCGGCATGGAGTGGCTGCACCTGCGCATCTGCCTCAGCTGCGGGCACGTCGGCTGCTGCGACCAGTCGCCCGGCAAGCACACCACCAAGCACTTCCACGAGTCGGGGCACCCGGTGGTCCAGTCCTTCGAGCCCGATGAGGACTGGCGCTGGTGCTACGTCGACGAGGTGTACCTGTAGGCGAGGCCGCTCGTCGCTACGACGCGGTGGTGGTCGGGGCCGGCCCGAACGGACTGGGGGCGGCCATCACCCTGGCGCGAGCGGGGCGCAGCGTCCTGGTGGTCGAGGCCCGCTCCACCGTCGGCGGCGGAACGCGCTCCGCAGCCCTCACCCTGCCGGGCTTCATCCACGACGTCTGCTCGGCGGTGCATCCGCTCGGCCGTGCCTCGCCGGTCTTCGGTGAGTGGCCGCTGGCCGAGCACGGGCTGGAGTGGATCGAGCCGCCGGTGGCCATCGCCCATCCGCTGGACGACGGCTCCGCGGCGCTCGTGCACCGCTCGCTGGACGCCACCGCCGCGTCGCTCGGGCACGACGGGGACCGCTACCTCCGCTTGTTCGGGCCGGTGGCACGCGACTGGGACCTTATCGCCCGTGAGCTCCTCGGCCCGCTGCGGGTCGGCGGGCCGCTGCGACACCCCTTCGCACTCGGGCGCTTCGGCCTGGGGGCGCTGCAGCCGGCGACCTGGCTGGCGAGGCGCTTCCGCACCCCGCAGGCGCGGGCGCTGCTCGGCGGCGTGGCGGCCCATTCCTTCCTCCAGCTCGACCGGCCGATCACCGGGGCATTCGCCCTGACGCTCCTGGGCAGCGCGCACGCGGTGGGCTGGCCGATCCCGAGCGGCGGCTCCCAGCGCATCGCCGATGCCCTGGCCTCGTACCTCCGCTCTCTGGGCGGCGAGATCGAGACTGGCACGGATGTGAGCTCGCTGGACGCGCTGCCACCGTCCCGGGCGGTGCTCCTTGACCTGACGCCGCGCCAGGTGCTGCGGCTGGCCGGACCGCGGCTTGGCGGCGTCTACCGGCGGCAGCTGCGTGGGTACCGGTACGGGCCGGGCGTCTTCAAGATCGACCTTGCCATGGACGGGCCGATCCCCTGGGCCAATCCCGCGCTGCTGCAGGCCGGCACCGTCCACCTGGGCGGCACCATGGACGAGCTGGTGGAGGCCGAGCGTTCGGTGGCCCATGGCCGCCCCGCCGGACGGCCATTCGTCCTCGTCTCGCAGCCATCCCTGTTCGACCCGTCCCGTGCGCCGGACGGCAAGCACGTGGTGTGGGCCTACTGCCACCTGCCGAACGGGTCGCGCGCGGACATGACCGATGCCATCCTGGGGCAGCTGGAGCGGTTCGCGCCGGGCATCGGCTCGCGGATCCTTGGCCGCTCGACGCTGGGACCCGCCGCGCTCGAGAAGTACAACGCCAACTACGTGGGCGGCGACATCAACGGCGGAATGCAGGACCTCTGGCAGCTCTGGACGCGGCCGGCGATCCGCCTGGACCCCTACTCCACCCCGGATCCGAGCCTTTTCATCTGCTCGTCCTCGACTCCGCCGGGTGGCGGCGTGCACGGGCTGTGCGGCTACCACGCGGCGCAGTCCGCGCTGCGGGGAGTGCTGCGCTAGCTGTCCTCGGTTGGGCCTCCCGCGGAATGTCGGCCGCAACCGGCATTCCGGCAGTCACTGTGTTCCGACTGCCGATATGCGCACCCGTGGCGTTATGTGGCTCCAGAGCTCTTTGGGGTGCGCGAAATTGCCGAAACTGAGCTCAACAAGGGCCTCTCCTTCCGTGTCGAAGCACTCGCGAGCCGGTTAACGCTACTCCCACTCGCAAACCGCAAGTCGCGAGGCTGGAGGCCGTCGGAGTCAACCCGCTGACCACGGGGCCGGCAGCTCGTCCGGCAGCTCCACCGACGTCGCGCCCAGCCACGTGGCGAGCTCGTGGATGGCGGCCTCGACCGCCGGCCAGGCATCTGCGGGAGCATGGGGCTCGGCGTACAGGGCGTTGACGTGCAGCACGCCGGCGCGGCGGTCGAGTCGCGGGTCAAGGCGGCCGATCAGGCGGTCACCATGCAGGATGGCCAGCACGTAGTAGCCGAACTCGCGCTTGGCAGCCGGCTTGTACATCTCCAGCAGGAAGCGGAAGTCGAAGAGCTTCAGGGCACGGTCCCGATCGGCGATCAGCGGGTCGAAGGGGCCGAGCAGCACCGTGCGCGGGTGCCAGGCGCCGGCATCGAGCTCGGCCAGCGAGTCACGGTGCGCGAGCCACTCCCCGGGCAGGCCGCTGATCTCCACGGGGACCGCCACGCCATCGGCCCGCAGGGATTCCTCAGCGTCGGAACGGAAGGGCAGGTCGCCGGCTTCCAGCGCCCCGCCCCAGCCCGGCGGATTGAAGCCTCGCGCCCGGAGCTGCCGGTCCAGCAGCTCCACCGCCACCACCTGGTCGGGCAGCTCCTCCACCGGTTCGGGCACGACCCGCTCGAAGAGGTCCCAGACCCGCTGCGTTCCGTCGCGCCGGCTGATGGCCAGCGCGCCCGCGTTCCACAGGATCTCCAGCATGCGACCGAGGTTCTTGCCATCGTTCCAGCCGCTCGTCTGCCACGGGACCTCCGCCAGGTCGTCCAGGTCGCGGCTGAGCAGCGGGCCGCGACGGCGGATCTCGTCCAGCACGTACGCCCGGAAGCCGGCGTTGTCGCGCAGCCAGCCGCCGACGTAGTCGCCGCGGCCGTAGTCGTTGCGCGGGTAGCGCAGCATCGCGGGGCGCTGCAGCGGCAGGTCGTGCATGGGGATGAGGAAGGCGCGGTACTCGAACAGCTGCCGTGGCTCGTCCTCGAGCAGCGCCCGCAGCTCGTCACGGTCGTAGGCGCCGTAGCGGCTCCACAGCGTCAGTCGCTCGGCGCGGTCCACCGCCGCGGTGGGGTCGACCTGCACGCGGCCCAGCCGCTCGATGACCTCCATCAATGAGCGTGGCCGCTCACCGGCCAGCTGGGTGGAGAGGACGGCGAGGCGGCGAGCGTCCTGCAGGCTGAGCCGTCGCATCGGACCCAGTGTGGCAGACTCCGCCGCATGATCGGCTCGGTGCACGTGGTCGGCACGGGGCGAGCGGGATCGGCCGTCGCCCGTCGCCTTCGCGAGCGGCGCATCCGGGTCAGCGTCGGTCGCACGCCCCCTACAGACGCCGACCTGGTGCTGCTGGCCGTGCCGGACGCGGCGATCGCCGAGGTGGCGCAGGGGGTGCCCATCGGCCCCTGGGTGGCCCACGTCAGTGGCGCAACCTCGTTGTCCGCCCTGGACCCGCATGAGCTGCGGTTCAGCGTGCATCCATTGCAGACGCTGTCCCTGCATCGCGGGCCGGAGCAGCTGGACGGCGCGTGGGCGGCCATCACCTTCGAGACCGATGCGGCCAGGGCCGCGGCCGAATGGCTGGCCGGCACCCTTGGACTGCGGGCATTCCCGCTGGCCGATGCAGACAAGCCGCTGTACCACGCCGGTGCTGCCATCGCCTCGAACTTCCTGGTGACCCTGTACCGGGCGGCGGCGCGGCTCCTGGAGGCGTCCTCCGCGCCGCCGGAGGCGCTGGTGCCCTTGATGCAGCGCACGATCGAGAACGGCTTCGCCCTCACCGGGCCGATCGCGCGCGGCGACTGGTCGACCGTCGAGGCGCACCTCCACGCACTGGAGGAACGCGCGCCGGACCTGGTGCCCCTCTATCGCGCGCTGGCGGAGGCCACGCGTCCGTGATCCTGGCGCGCACCGTTGTCGAGGTCCGGTCAGCCCTTGCGGATGCCCGCGCCGCCGGCCAGCGCATTGCCCTGATCCCGACGATGGGCGCCTTCCACGCCGGCCACCTGGCCCTGATGGCCGCCGCGCGCTCGGACGCCGACGTGGTGGTCGTGTCCCTGTTCGTGAATCCCGCGCAGTTCGGCCCGTCGGAGGACCTGGCTCGCTACCCGCGCGACGAGAAGGCGGATGCTGCCGCGGCCGAGGCGGCGGGCGTGGACGTGCTGTTCGCCCCGTCAGTCGACGAGATGTACCCGCCCGGCTTCGACACCTGGGTGGATCCCGGCGCGCTGGCCACCGTCCTCGAAGGCGCCGCTCGGCCGGGCCACTTCCGCGGGGTGGCCACGGTCTGCACGCGTCTGTTCGGCATCGTGGCGCCGGCGCGCGCCTACTTCGGTCGCAAGGACGCGCAGCAGGTGGCGGTCATCAAGCAGGTGGTGCGTGACCTGGCGCTGCCCCTCGACATCGTGGCGGTGCCCACCGTGCGGGACCCGGATGGCCTGGCGCTCTCCTCGCGGAACGCCTACCTGTCGGCGGAGGAGCGGACCCTTGCCCTTGCCCTGCCGCGGGCGCTGCAGGCGGGGCTCCTTGCGTTCCGCGAGGGCGGCGACCCGGTCGCCACGGCCGGGGAGGTGCTCGCCGCCACCCCGGAGCTCTCCGTGGACTACGTGGCGGTCGCCGACCTTGATGGCCCCACGCTTGCCGCAGCGGTGCGCATCGGCTCCACGCGCCTGATCGACAACGTGCAGCTCGAGTAGGTCTGCCGCCGTTCTTGCCGCGAGATCCCGCCGGGCGGGACTACCAACCAAGAAGCACCCCCAACTTGTGGGCATTTCCCGCCGGACGGGAATCGCCGCCAAATAGCGGCCTGAATTGGGCCGTTTCGGGGCGGCCGGAGCCCTTTCTTGTTCGTTGGTCCCGTGGGACGGGAATCGGCGACAGGCAAGCGCCGAACGAGGATGCCGTTGCAGCGAGTGGCAGAATGGCGAGCATGAGCAGCGAATCGGCACCGGGGGCTGACAAGAAGATCGGGCTGGCGGAGCTTGCCGCGCTGAAGCGCGAGGGAACCCCGATCGTGATGGTCACCGCCTACGACACGCCCAGCGCACGGCTGGCGGACGAGGCGGGCGTGGACATCGTGTTCACCGGTGACTCGGCGGCGAACAACGTGCTGGGCTACGCGGACACCACCCCGATCAGCATGGACGAGATGGTGATGCTGGCCCGGGCCGCGCGGCGTGGGACGCATCGGGCCTTCTTCATGGTCGACATGCCGCTGGGCGCCTTCCAGGTCAGCGACGAGGATGCAGTGCGCAACGCCGTCAGGCTGGTCAAGGAGACCGGCGCCGAGGCGGTGAAGATCGAGGGCGGTGGGCCGATGGTGTCGCGTGCGCGCGCGATCGTGGCTGCCGGCATCCCGGTGATGGGCCACCTTGGCCTGACGCCGCAGACAGCCACCATGCTGGGCGGCTACAAGGCGCAGGGTCGCAACGCCGCCAAGGCGCGCCAGCTGTACGCCGATGCGCTCGCGCTCCAGGCGGCCGGCTGTTTCGGCCTGGTGCTCGAGGCCGTGCCGGCGCGCGTCGCCGAGCGGATCACGCAGGCGCTGCGCATCCCGACCATCGGCATCGGCGCCGGGGCGGGCTGCTCCGGGCAGGTGCTGGTGTGGCATGACCTGCTGGGCATCAACGAGGGCTTCATGCCGAAGTTCGTGAAGCGCTATGCCTCGGTGGCCAACGAGATCAGATCGGGCCTGCAGCAGTACGCGGCCGAGGTGCGGGCCGGCACCTTCCCGGCCGAGGAGCACACCTACCCCATCAGCGACGAGGAGTTCGCGCTGTTCGAGTCGGAGGTGGCGCCCGGCGTGCTGGTCGCCGACGACTGGCTCTAGGCCGACACCCCGCTCAGACCTCCAGCTCGTAGACGTACTCGAGGCCGTCGCGGTCGTCCCACTGCTCGCCGGTGCGGACGAAGCCCAGCTTGAAGATCAGGTTCTCCGAGCGCTCGTTGCCGGGCGAGATGCTGGCCCGGAAGCGACGGACCCCGAACTCGCGGGTCGCCCAGTCGAACGCGCCACGCACTGCTTCGATGGCGTAGCCACGGCCGCGCGCCTCCGGCATGAGCGTATAGCCGATCTCGACCATCCCGCCCTCATCGGGGCCGGCAT
>DASSNI010000216.1:0-11087 GCA_035701385.1 Candidatus Limnocylindria bacterium
CACGGCAGGGTGAGCCCCTGTCCCAGCAGCGTGGCCAGGATGACGGCGAATGTCAGGAAGACCAGCAGGTCGCGGGATGGGAAGTCGTGCAGCAGCGTCAGCCCCGCGGCCAGCGAGACGACGCCCCGCATGCCGCTCCAGCCGAGGATGGCCACGACCCGCGGATCGGGACTCGGATCGCGTTGCGCCAGGCCCGGCACCAGGAGCCGCGGCAGGTAGGTCGCCGGGTACACCCAGATCAGCCGCACGACCATGACGGTGACGCACACCGCCAGTGCCAGCAGCAGCAGATCCGCAGGGGAGCGATCCGCCGACAGCTCGCTCAGGATGGACGGCAGCTGGAGGCCGATGAGCACGAAGACCAGCCCGTTCAAGGTGAACACCAGCATCTGCCACACGCCCGAGCCGAGCACCCGGGTATCCGAACTCATGATCCGGGGCGCCGCCTGCCCGAGCACGATGCCGGCGGTCACGACCGAGAGCACGCCCGAGAAATGCAGCGTCTCCGCCGGCAGCCAGGCGGCGACCGGCGCCAGCATGGTGACCAGCACCTCCACCGGGGGGTTCACCAGCTGCGTCAGGATCTGCACCACCAGCCAGCCGATGAGCAGGCCGATGAGCACGCCGCCCACGCTGACCAGCGCGAAGTTGCCCGCCGCCTCGATGAGGGAGAACGTGCCGGTCCCCGCGGCCGCCACGGCGAGGCGGAACGCGACCAGCGCCGTCGCGTCGTTGACCAGGCTCTCGCCCTCCAGGATGGTGACCAGCCGCGGCGGCAGCCCGAGCCGCTGAGCGATGGCAGTGGTGGATACGGCATCGGGCGGCGAGACGATCGCTCCCAGCGCAAAGGCCGGCGCCCAGCCGATGCCCGGCACCATGCCGTGCACCACCACTGCCACCGCGACCGTCGTGACGAGCACCAGGCCGACGGCCAGCAGGCTGATCGGCCGCACGTTCCGCCACAGCTCGCGGGGAGACGTGAAGTAGGCGGCCCCGAACAGGATCGGCGGCAGGATCAGCAGGAAGACGATCTCGGGCGCCAGCTCCAGGCGCGGCACGTTCGGGATGACGCTCAGGCCGAGCCCGCCGAGCGTCATGAGGATCGGGTAGGGGATGCCGACTCTGCCCGCCACAACGGTGAGCAGCGCCACCAGCAGCAGGACGGCCAGCAGCAGCTCCAGCTCGGTCACGCCGCGAAGCGTAGCGGCGGGGCCCAGGCCTCGCGACTGGGCTTCGAGCGTGCCCGTGGCGGCTACACTTGCCGCCATGAGCACGGGCATCGAACCGGCAGCCGAGCCGCGAGCAGAGGGCGCCATCGGCCGGGAAGGCGAGCAGGCAGCCGACCGCTTCCTGTCGCGCACCGTGCGGGACATGCCGCCATCGGGCATCCGCCGCTTCTTCGACATGCTCAATGAGATGAAGGACGTCATCTCGCTGACCATCGGCGAGCCGGACTTCACGACGCCGGAGCCGATCACCCGCGCTGCGATCGCCAGCCTGGAGGCCGGCGAGACGCACTACACCGCCAACGGCGGCATCATCGAGCTGCGCGAGCTGATTGCAGCTGACCTGGAGGCGCGTCGCGGCGTCAGCTACGACCCGCGCAGCGAGCTCGTCATCACCGTCGGGGCCTCGGAAGGGCTGGACGCAACGCTTCGCGCCGTGTGCGAACCAGGCGACGAGGTGATCTACCACGAGCCGTGCTTCGTGGCCTACGCGCCGTGCATTGAGCTCGCCGGCGCCACGCCCGTCGCAATCGCCACCACCGACCGCACCGACTTCCAGGTCTCGGCGGCGATGATCGAGGCGGCGATCACGCCGCGCACCAAGGCCATCTTCCTGGGCTACCCCAACAACCCGACGGGCGCCGTGCTCGATCGACCGGAGCTGGAGGCCATCGCCCGGCTGGCCCAGGAGCACGACCTGCTGGTGATCAGCGACGAGATCTACGAGCGCCTGGTCTACGGCGAGCGGGAGCACGTCGCCTTCTCGGCGCTGCCCGGCATGCGGGAGCGCACGGTGTACATCGGCGGCTTCAGCAAGAGCTACGCGATGACCGGCTGGCGCATTGGCTACGTGGCCGCCCCGGCCGCCCTGATGGGCGGCATCGCCAAGGTTCACCAATACGGGATCATGTGCGCGCCCACGGCAGCCCAGCACGCGGCCATCGAGGCGCTGCGCAGCGGCGAGCCGTACGTGGCCGCCATGCACGCGGAGTACGACCGCCGTCGGCAGCTGATGGTCCATCGGCTCAACAAGATGGGCCTGCTCTGCTTCGAGCCGCGTGGCGCCTTCTATTGCTTCCCGAACGTGTCGGATGCGACTGGCATGAGCGACGAGCAGTTTGCCCAGGAGCTGCTGCGCGAGGAGCACGTGGCGGTCGTGCCGGGCAGCGCCTTCGGACCGTCGGGCGCCGGGCACGTGCGGGCCTGCTACGCGACCGCCTACGAGGAGATCGTCGAGGCCATGGATCGCATGGAGCGCTTCGTGAAGCGTCGCCATGCGGCGGCCGCCAGCGCCTGACCAGCGTGGCGACGATGACGCCGGAGGGATCGATCTCCTTCCAGGCCAACGCCATCGGCTACGCGCAGACCATGGCGCCCTCGCTGCGCCGCGTGGCGGCCGAGGTCGTGCGCCGCGCCGCGCTGCAGCCCCGCGAGCGGGTGCTGGACATCGGCAGCGGAACGGGCATCTCGGCGGGCGCCGCGCTGGGGGAAGGCCGGACGGTGATGGGCGTGGACGGCGCGGCGGCCATGCTCGACATCGCACGCGACGAGGTGCCGGGCGCCACGTTCGAGGTCATGGACTTCAATGCCCTCGCCTTCGACGACGGCGCGTGGGACGTGGCCATCAGCTCACACGCCCTGCTGTTCGCCGATCACCGCGTCATGGCCCTGCGCGAGTGGCGCCGGGTAGTGCGCCGGGGCGGCCGGCTTTCTCTGTCCGTGCCGGGACCCGCCGACCTGACGCCGTCGACCATCTACCGCGACATCTACGAGCGGTGGGGGATCGGCGCGCGCTTCGACTACCCGACCGAGGAGGAGCTGGCCGGCTGGGCGGAGGCCGCAGGCTGGAGCGAGGTCGCAACGGCGGCGGATCCCGAGATGGCGATCCGGCTGCCGGACGACGAAGCCTTCGTCGTGTGGCGGCGCACCGGCTCGCGGTCGACGGCCACGGCCGGTTTCACCGAGGAGCAGCACGACGCGCTGACGGCCGAGATGCTCGCCGTCACGCCGCGCGAACCCGACGGCACGCTGCGCATCCCGTTCGGCGCCCTGTATCTGAGCGCCGTCAATGGGTAAGGGGCATCGCCCGGCCCCGAGCACGGAGGAGCTGGCCGCCTTCGCCGAATCGCGGCGGGTGCTGCCGGGCCGCCGCCCCGACCTGGGAGCCGTTGACCCGGCCGGCACCCCCGGCTACGACGGCAACAAGGCCTCCGCGAAGCGCGAGCTGAAGCAGCTGCGCGACGAGCTGTTCACCTTCCAGACCACGATGTGGGCGGAACGCAAGCACTCGATGCTCATCGTGCTGCAGGCGATGGATGCCGGCGGCAAGGACGGCACCATCCGCAAGGTGTTCAGCGCCTTCAGCCTGCAGGGTGCTCGCGTCACCGGCTTCGGCGTGCCGACCGAGGAGGAGCTGGCCCACGACTTCCTGTGGCGCATCCATCCCCACGCCCCGGGCCATGGCCGGGTGGCGATCTTCAACCGCAGTCACTACGAGGATGTGCTGGTGGTGCGGGTGGCGAACCTGGCGCCTGAGTCGGTCTGGCGGCCGCGGTACGACCTCATCAATGACTGGGAGCACTCACTGGCCGCCGCCGGCACCACGGTCCTGAAGTTCATGCTGCATGTCAGCCGCGACGAGCAGCGCAAGCGGCTGCAGAAGCGCATCGACGAGCCGGAGAAGCAGTGGAAGTTCAGCGCCGGTGACCTGGACGTGCGGACGCAGTGGGACGACTACATGGACGCCTATGCCGATGCGCTGGGCAACTGCTCAACCGACGAGGCGCCGTGGTACCTCATCCCCGCAGATCACAAGTGGTACCGAAACCTCGCGGTGGCGCGCATCGTGGCCTCGGCCGCCCGCCGCATGGATCCGCAGCTGCCGGCGCTGGAGCCCGATCTGGTCGGTACGAAGGTGCCCGCCTAGCGGGCGTGCTCGATGCAGGCTCGCGCGAAGGCAAGCATCGGCACCGTGGCTCGCTCCTCGACACCGCCGCTCTCCGCTGACAGCTCGAGCTTCGGATCCTCGGCAACCAACCGCCAGACGGCCTTCACCTCGCCCGTGTCGTCGTCGATCTGCGCGTCGTTCTGCAGGCGCAGCCCCTTGACGCTGGACCATCGGTACAGCTGCCCGCGCAGCATCCACGCGCCCTCGGGGTCCGCGCCGGCGGGGCCGTAGGCATACTCCAGCAGGCCGATGTCGGTGGCCACGTAGATCCGCAGCCGCCCGTTCTCCTGGTTCAGGGTCACGTGCGCGGCGTACTCCGCCGCGCCCAGCTCGCCCAGCAGGCGCTGCAGGACGGCCCGCGCGCGGCCCAGGTTGTCCCACTCGCCGATCTTCATCGGCGAGAGCATAGCCGGCCCGGCCGATAGAATCGGCGCATGGTCAGCGCGCCACCCAGGTACGAGACCATCATCGGCATCGAGGTCCATGCCCAGCTGCGGACCGAGTCGAAGATGTTCTGCGCCTGCCCGACATCGGCTCCGCAGGGCGTGCCGGACGAGCCCAACACGCGCGTCTGCCCGGTGTGCCTGGGGATGCCGGGCACGCTGCCGGTGATCAACCGCCGCGCGGTGGAGCTGGTGATGCTGACCGGCATCGCGCTTGAGTGCCACATCGAGACGGAGGCGGTCCGCTTCGAGCGCAAGAACTACTTCTACCCCGATCTGCCGAAGGGCTACCAGATCAGCCAGTACGCGCTGCCGCTGGCCTCGAACGGGCGCCTGGCGGTGCCGGCCGGCGAAGGAGCCGAGGCGATCATCGGCATCACCCGGGCGCACCTCGAGGAGGACACCGCGCGGCTGCAGCACGGCGGCCGCGGGCACACGCTGGTGGACTTCAACCGGGCCGGCGTGCCGCTTATGGAGATCGTGACCGAGCCCGACGTGCGCTCGCCTGCCCAGGCCCGCGCCTACGGCGAGACGCTGCGCGACATCCTGCGCTACATCGGTGCCTCGGCGGCCGACATGGAGACCGGCTCCATGCGGATCGAGGGCAACATCAGCCTCAGGCCGATGGGCTCGGATCGCTTCGGCACCAAGGTCGAGGTCAAGAACCTGAACAGCTTCCGCTCGCTGGAGCGCGCGATGGAATTCGAGGTCGCGCGCCATACCGAGGCGCTGGAGCGCGGGGAGCCCCTTGTCCAGGAAACCCGCGGCTGGGACGAGAACGGCGGCCGCACGATCAGCCAGCGCAGCAAGGAAGAGGCGAACGACTACCGCTACTTCCCCGAGCCGGACCTGCCGCCGCTGCGGCCGTCCGCCGAGTGGGTCGGGCAGCTGCGCGCCGGGCTGCCGGAGCTTCCCGCCGCCCGACGCGCCCGGTACGAGGCCGAGATGGGCCTCTCCGCGTACGACGCCGGCGTGCTGACCGCCGACGTGCAGCTGGCCGACTACTTCGACGCGGTGGTGGCCGCCGGCGCATCGCCGAAAGCCGCCGCCAACTGGGTGAGCGGCGAGTTCAGCCGGCTGCTGAACCAGCACGCCGCCGAGGGCCTGCGAGCGGGCAGCGTCGCGCTGCGGCCTGCAAGCCTGGCGGAGCTGATCGACGAGGTCGAGGGCGGACGCGTTTCCGCTACAAACGCGAAGGCCGTGCTGGCCACCACCTTCGCCAGCGGTGAGTCGCCGCGCGCCGTGATCGAGCGCGAGGGGCTGGGGCAGGTCAGCGATGCCGGGCTCATCGGCTCCGAAGTCGGGGCCGTGCTGGCCGAGTTCCCGTCGCAGGTGGCCGAGTACCGCGCCGGGAAGCAGCAGATCTACGGCTTCCTGGTGGGCCAGGTCATGAAGCGCACTGCCGGCCGCGCCGACGCGAAGCTGGTCAACGAGGAGCTGCGCCGCCAGCTGGGGGGTTGACGGCCGCCTGGTGCGACGATCCAATCCGCACGTGCCCGCGGACAGGCTGCCAAACGACGCCACACCGCAGGACCTGCGACGCTTCGCCCTGTCGCTGCTGGACGAGGCCGACCAGGTCGTGCTGCGCCACCTGCGGGGCGACCTCAGCGTGCGCACCAAGGCGAACGACACGCTGGTCACCCAGGTCGACACCGAGGTGGAGGAGCTGCTGCGGACGCGCATCAGCGCCGCGTTCCCGCAGCACGGGATCCTGGGCGAGGAGTTCGGGGCGGAGGCCGGCGACGGCGAGACGCGCTGGGTGATCGACCCCATCGACGGCACCCACAACCTGGTGCGTGGCATTCCCATCTTCGGCACCCTGCTGGCCGTCGAGCGTGGCGACCAGCTGGTTGCGGCGGCGGTATCGGCTCCCGCCCTCTCGCGACGCTGGCACGCTGCCCGCGGAGAGGGTGCCGCCGTCCAGGACCTGCTGGGGGAGCGGCCCATCCACGTGTCGCCCATCGACGACCTGGCGCAGGCCCAGATCCTGACGTCGAGCCAGGAGCCGATGGAGACGGCGGGCCACGGCGCCGCGCTGGCGGCGCTGCGCGCCAGTGCCTGGCGCGAGCGCGGCATCGGTGACTTCTGGAGCTACATGCTCGTCGCCGAGGGGGCCGCCGAGGTCATGCTGGAGACCGGCGTGTACCCGTGGGATCTCGCGGCTCCGGCGTTGATCGTGCGCGAGGCCGGCGGTGAGGTGACCGATTTCAGCGGCCGCCCGTCGCACGCCGGGCCGGACGCGCTGGCGACCAACGGACGCATCACGCAGGTGGTGCTGCGGATGCTGGAGAGCGGCTGATGCGCGGGGGGAGGGCGGAGGTCGTGATGGCGGCGGTGCCGATCCTGCTGTCCGCCGTCACGCTTGCCCTGCTGCTCGGCTCGCGCGGCGCACCGGTGATCGTCAACGGGCCGCTGGCGCTGGCCATCGACACGGTGGCCGCGCTGGTGGCCGTGGCGGTGGCTGTCCTGGGCTGGATCCGCTACCGCGAGGCGGGGGACGAGGCTGCCCTGTGGCGCGGCTCGGCGCTCCTGGCACTGGGATCGGTGAACGCGCTGACCGCCACGGCCACGATTGCGGGGGTGGAACGTGCATTCGGCCTCTCGCTGGCCGACCCCGGCCAGCTGCCGCTGTGGGCCGCCGTTCTGCCCCGCATGACGGCCGCGGGCCTGCTGGTCGTCGCCGGACTGGCCGCCATCGGACGGCTGCGCGACCGTCGGCTGCCGGCCCTGCTGATCCTGTGGCTGCCGGCGGTCATCGTGCTCGGCCTGCTGGTGCTGGCGTCAGGGGTCCAGCCTGCCGTACCGGCTCTCGTCAGCCGGGAGGCGCTGGCCGCGATGGCGTCGAACCCGGCCGCGCGGTTGCCGGAGGGCAGCGCATCGGTCCTTGGCCTTCTGCAGGTCGTCATTGCCCTTGGCTACCTGGCAGCAGCCACGCTGTCGTATCGGGCGTATCGGCTCTACCAGCGCCAGACGGACGCGGTGCTGGCAGTGGGCCTGATGCTGGCGGCATTCAGCCAGATCCTGTTCGCCCTGCATCCCGCGGCGTACAGCTCCCTGGTGAGTGCCGGCGACATCCTGCGCGTGGCCTTCTACGTGACCCTGATGACGGTGCTGGCCGTGGAGGTGCGCAACGACATCCGTGCGCTGCGCGCCGCCAACGTCCAGCTCACCAGGCTGCGGGATGCGGAGGTGGCGAGCGCGACCGCCGCCGAGCGCGCGCACCTGGCCCGCGAGATCCACGACGGCATGTCGCAGGAGCTGTGGTTCGCGAAGCTGAAGCAGGGCCGGCTGCTGGGGCTCCCGGACGTGAGCGGCCAGGCCCGGGAGCTGGCCACCGAGGTCTCCACGGCCATCGAGTCCGCGCTCGCCGAGGCGCGGCAGGCCGTGCTGGCGCTGCGCCCGGCGGAGGGCGGCTCCTTCGGCGAGGTCGTGCAGCGCTACGTGAACGACTTCTCGGACCGCTTCGGGATCGCGACGGAGGTGCGCTGCGAGGAGATCGGCGAGCAGCCGCCCGCTCGCGCCCAGGCTGAGCTGCTGCGCATCCTGAACGAAGCGCTTGCCAACGTCCGCAAGCACGCCGACGCGACGCTGGTGCGCGTGGAGCTCACCCGCCAGGACGGCCAGCTGCAGATCTCGGTGAGCGACAACGGACGCGGATTCTCGACCGATGCGCCACACGGTTCGGGCTATGGTCTGGCCAGCATGCAGCAGCGCGCCGACCTCATCGGAGCCAGGCTGGCGATCGAGTCGCAGCCGCGTGACGGCACGCGCGTGACCGTGCGGCTCCCGCTTGGGACCGCAACGGAGCCGCCGGCATGACGCCCATCACCGTCATGCTGGTCGACGACCACGCCCTCGTTCGCTCGGCCGTCCGCCAGGCCCTGACCGCGGACGACATCGCGGTCATCGGCGAAGCCTCCAGCGCCGATGAGGCCCTGCTGCTGGCCCCGCAGCTGGCGCCCGACGTGCTGCTCCTCGACCTGAACCTCCCCGGCACCAGTGGCCTTGCCCTGCTCCGCGAGCTGGCGCCGCGCCTGCCCGCCACCCGGATCGTGATGCTCACCATCTCCGACGACCGCCGCGACCTGATGGACGCCGTCCGCAACGGCGCGGCGGGCTACCTCACCAAGGACCTCAGCCCAGATGCGCTGCAGCGCGCGGTGCGTGGCATTCGCTCCGGCGACCTCGCCATGTCACGCGGCATGGCCGCGGAGGTCATCCAGCAGCTGGCCAGCAGCGCGAATCGGGCGAAGGCCGGCGATGTCCAGGGCCTCGGCGGTGTCAGCCCTCGCGAGGCCGAGGTGCTCGGCCTGCTGGCCGATGGGCTGACCGATCGCGAGATCGCCGAGCGGCTGGGCATCTCGCCGCGCACGGTGGAGACGCACGTCGGATCGGTGCTGAACAAGCTCGGCGTGCGCAACCGAGCCCAGGCGGCGCGGCGCTTCCGGGAAGTCGCCGGCGGCTAGATAACGCCGCTAGACGGGCTCGCCGATGGCCCGCAGCAGGCGCTCGATCTCGTTGCGGTAGCGAATGCCGGACGAGTGACGGGTCAACCAGCGGAGGTACTCGGTGTCCTCCGATGCGATGTCCCGCAGGGTCCTGCCCGCAAACCTCCCGAAGTCAAGGACAGTCGACCCGACGGGAGCCGAGTGGTCACCAGCCTGGGCATCGAGCCCCGCATTCAGCCGCGCGGTGAGCCCATGCGCTCCTGCATGCTCGGCCTGGGGCAGGATGGCCGGTTCGGCCTGGCCCTCACGCAGCACGCTGGTCGGCGGCTGGCCGGCTGGCATGCCGATGCGCTCACCGGAGCCCATCGGCCGGTACTCCGCGGAGCGCTCGATGTCATAGGCCCGTCGCCTTCCCGGGCTGGACAGCACGTCATAGGCGCGGTTCAGCTCCTTCAGGCGAATCTCATGAACGCCGGTCAGGTCGTTCAGTGGGTGCAGCTTCGACGCCAGCGTCTCGTAAGCGGCCTGGATGACCTCGGGGTTGGCCTCCGGGTCGACCTGCAGCACCTTGTAATAGTCGCGCTCGGCGGTTCTCACGCCCGACGCTCCCGTGCGATGGCCCGAGCCGCCGCCAGCTGCACCCGCAGGACACGGGGTGAATCGATCTCGATCGCCAGGTCGGAGCCATCGGCCAGGTCCACCAGCAGGAGGCGCTCCAGCGCTACGCCGGTCTCGGTGATGTCCTCGAGCTGCACCTGGCGGATCTGCTGTCCGGCATGCACCAGCCGATGGGAGGTCAGGTACAGCGTGCCGCCGGACGGCAGCGCACCGGTGCGCTCCTCAAGCATGGCCGCGGGACGGGTGGCGTGGACGATCTCGTCCGGTGCCAGCGCGAATCCATCATGGACCCCTTCCTCGAGCACCGGTAGCGGCTCGTGCGCCAGGCGCGCGCGCTCCGCGTCGGCAGCCGCCTCGTCGGCGCTCACCCGCGCTGCCACTTCCTGCGCATCGCGCAGCGCGGCAGGGACCGCGGTGGATGGTGATGCCTCCGTCGGGCGGTCCGCCGGCGCCGGCTCTGGCTCGGGCGCTCGGGGTCCACTCACACGGCCGAGTCTAGGCCGCTTGCCAGCTGCCGGCATCAGGGAAATCGCATAACCGGACACTGAGCGTCCGCTACGTATCCGGAGTGCGCTATCCGGGAATTTCCGTGGGTGCTCACGGATGCGCTTCACCCGGGTCCACGCCTACCGTTCGAGGTCGCCGGCCCGTGCCCTGTCGGCTGATCGCGCTCAATCGAGGGGAATCCGTTGCCCGTTATCGCTCGCCAGCCCGCAACCCGCACCGTCCTGGTGCTGTTCACCATCGTCGCGTTCCTGTCGACCATCCTGGCGCCGCTCGCGACGCGCGCCATGGATCCGGACCCCTCGTCCTCGCCGGCGGCAGAGGCCAGCGCGAGCGCCGAGCCGTCGACTGAGCCCAGCACTGAGCCAAGCGAGCCCGCGCCTTCGGAGCCGAGCCCATCCGAGCCCAGCGCAGACCCGGCGCCCGCCTACTCCCCGAGCGGTCCGCCGTCCATCGTCAGCGACCTCGAGGACTATCCGCCCGGCGGCCTCGTCACCCTTACCGGCACGAATTGGCAGGCGGGCGAGAGCGTCCATATCTTCGTGAACGACGACGCCGGCAGCACCTGGTCACGCAATGTGGATGTCGAAGCCGATGCGACCGGCAACATCCACGACGAGTTCAACCTTCCGAGCTGGTTCGTCGCCGAATACACCGTCAAGGCCACTGGTTCCGTTTCAGGCCTGGTCGTCTACCGCTTCACCGACTCGAACCCACAGTCGTTGAGCGTGGCGTCACCGACCAGCAGGACCGTGACGGCCGGATCGACCGCCAACTACGGAAACCTCACCATTACGAAGGGTGGCAATGACAACCTTTGTACGATCAACCTTGCCGTTGCCCCCGGGGTGGGTACGGGACTCCCTTCAGGAGCAACGCTGAGCCCGACTAGCGCCAACAT
>DASSNI010000217.1:0-5563 GCA_035701385.1 Candidatus Limnocylindria bacterium
ACGGCAGGTTGAGGGTGAAGGTCCACTTCGACGTGGTGCGGTAGAGGTCGTGCAGGGGGCGCCGGTCATCGAGGTCCTGCAGGCTGGCGAAGATCGGCATGGAGGCCTGCACGATCGCGGAATGGAAGATGGCGCCGATGAGCATCACCTGGTTGGCCACCGCGAAGATGCCGGCCGATGCGATGGACGCCATGGCGCCCAGCAGCAGCGTCTGCAGGTTGCCGCCGAAGGTGTTCACCAGGTTCGAGAAGTAGACCGGCAGCGAGAAGCGCACCATCTCGCCGCCTTGCGCGTTGCCGGCGGCGCCGATGCCGCCGAATGACACCTGGCGCTGTACGAACAGCAGGAGCAGCGCAGTGGCGGCGATCGTGGCCAGGGTGGAGGCCAGGATCGCCAGCTCCGGCGTCATGCCCAGCAGCGCGAAGACCAGCAGGATGGCGAAGCGCACGATCGGCTGCGCGAACTGCTCGGCGACCACCGCCCAGCCGATGCGCTGCGCCCCCTGCAGCGTGGCGGACAGCACCGAATTGGCAACCATGGCGGGCACGAGCAGCGCCACGATCCGGATCAGCGGCTCCAGGCGCGGATCACCGATCAGGGTGCCGGCGATGGTGCCGGCCAGCAGCAGCAGGATGGCAGCCGCCACGACGGAGATGAGCATCGGCAGGCCGATGCCGATGCGCAGCGTCCCCAGCACGCCCTGGCGGTCCGAGCGCCGCGAGTACACCGCCACGTAGCGCACCAATGCCGAGTCCAGGCCGAACACGGCAAACGCCGATCCCAGCGTGCCGACGGTCAGCGCGATGTTGTAGAGGCCGTACTCGTCGGCGCCAAGCAGGCGAGCCAGCAGGACGGCCAGCCCGAAGCGGGTGCCCCACACGAAGAGCCGGCCAGCGAAGACCACCCCGCCGCCCTTTGCGGCGAGCATGGCATTGCGGTCGGCCACCCTAGGTCCCCGGCTGAACCGCGAGCGCCGAGAACGCCTCCGTGCGACCGATGGGCCCTTCCTTGGCCGCGCGCAGCGCGCTCTGCGCGTGGTCCATCACGTCAGCAACGCCCTCCCGGTACTCGACCACTCCGGCGGCCGGGTTGGCGTGGGCAGGCGCCCCGTTGGCCGTGGTGCCGAAGGCGGGAGCGGCGATGCGGCTGCGAAGCCCGTCGACCATGGCCACCGCCTGCTCCTCGTTCGTGTCCGGCATGAGCACGCCGAAGACCGAGCCGTACAGTCGGGCCACGATGTCCTCCGGACGCACGTGGCTGTCCAGCATGGTCGCGATGCGGCGCATCGCCTCCGTGCGGGCGCGGGGCATGAGATCGTCGAGCGCGTTCTCGTGGTTGACGTCGATT
The DNA here is from genome assembly GCA_035701385.1 of Candidatus Limnocylindria bacterium. Lineage (GTDB taxonomy): Bacteria > Chloroflexota > Limnocylindria > QHBO01 > QHBO01 > DASSCW01. The sequence goes on from DASSNI010000217.1 coordinate 1,348, forward strand.
AGCGCCACCGCGGTCGTCTGCCGGCTGCGCACACTGCGGTTCATCTCCTGCGCGAGCCGATAGGCGAAGTAGCCGTCGTTGAAGGCCCACGTCTCGGGATCCACGATGTCGCGCAGACCGGCACGCGCCGGCGGCTGGATGATGTGCGAGATCACGGCCAGGCCGACGCCCAGCAGCAGGCCGCCGATGATGCCAAGGCCAAGGTTCAGCGGGACGTCGGGCGACACGGGACGGCGCGGCTCGGTGGCCTGGTCGAGGATCTCCACCGAGAAGATGCTGTTGTACGGGTGGTCGACCAGGGCCTCGGAGACCGCGTTCGCGTACGCGGCCGACAGGCCGGGATCGGGTGAGGTGGCGGTGATCTGCAGCAGCGTGGTGCCGGTCACCAGCACGCTCTCGAGGTCGATTCGGCCCCGGTCCTCGGCGCTCAGGCCAAGCTCCTGCGCCGCCTGGTCCTGGACCGTGCGGCTCGCGCCGATCTGCGCATAGGTGTCGCCGATCTCCGACTGGCGCGAGATGATGGCCAGCGCCGACAGGATGTCGCCCTGGACCGCATCGGATGGAGCGACCACCAGCGTGGCTGAGGCGCTGTACAGCGGTTTCTGGGTGACGGTGAAGGCGATGGTGCCCGCCAGGGTCAGCGCGAAGACCGGCAGGACCAGCCACCAGCGGCTGATGACGACCTGAAAGAGTGTGCGAAGCTCCAATTCTGCGGGCCCCTAGGGACGGCGAGCGAGGATCATAGCGCGGTCCCGCGCGGACGCCCGCGCGGTGCCCAGGCTACGGGGCCGCCGCTGTCCTCGCCTCTGACTCGGGAACGATGCGCAGCGGCGTCAGCGTCGTCCGCTCGTCGGTCGTCATGTCGACCGGGACCGAGCCGTCGCGCGCCGACCGGGACGCTGCCTCGAGCACGCGCACCGCGCGCAGACCTGCCGCGCCGTCGGATGTCGGCGTGCCGCCCTGCAGGATGCAGCGCACGACCTCGTCGACCTCCACCGACAGCGCCTCGCGGTCGTCGAGCCGCGGGGCCAGCACGTCGCCGGACCGGTACGAGACGAGCTCCCCGTAGACCTTCTCCGGGTCGTCGTCCGGGGCGATGGTCACGCCCTTGTCGTAGATCAGCAGCTTCTCCGAGGGCTGCATGTCGTCGTACACGATCATCTGCTTCGACCCGCCCACGATGGTACGGCGGATCTTCGCGGGCGCCAGCCAGTTGACGTGGACGTGGCCGACCACGTTCGGGCCGTAGCGCATGGTGAGATACGCGATGTTCTCCTTGCGGCTGCCGGCGTGCGCCGCGCCCACGGCGCTGACCTGGGTCGGCAGGATGCCGCCCAGCACGTAGTCGATGATGCTGACATCGTGCGGCGCCAGGTCCCAGATGACGTTCACGTCCGACTGGAAGACGCCCAGGTTGATGCGCACGCTGTCGACGTAGAAGATCTCGCCCAGGGCCCCGCTCTCCACCAGCTGCCGCATCATCCGGACCGCGCCGGTGTACACGAAGGTGTGGTCCACGGCCAGGATGACGCCGCGGCGCTCCGCGAGCTCCACCAATTCCTCGGCATCCTCGACGCTGGTGGTCATCGGCTTCATGACCACCACGTGCTTGCCTGCCTCAATGGCCGCCTTGGCCAGCGCCGCGTGGCTGCGTGCGGGAGTCGCCACCACCACGACATCCACGTCGGGGGAGTTGATGACGACCGACGGGTCGTCGGTGGCCGTCGGGATGCCGTACATGCGCGCCACCCTCAGCGCCCGCTCGAGGTCCATGTCGCAGACGGTCACCACGCTGGCCTGCTCGTGGTGCACGAAGTTGCGCGTCAGGTTCGGGCCCCAGTAGCCGCAGCCGATGATGCCGGCCCGCACGACTCTGCTCACGCGGCACCTCCGCCGTCGACCAGCATCACCCAGGGCGTCCGCAGCATGATCGCCAGGTCGCCGCGCAGGCTCCAGGTGTCGATGTACTCGAGATCGAGCTCGCACATCTCGGCGAAGCTCAGCCGGTTGCGTCCCGATACCTGCCACAGGCCGGTGATTCCCGGTCGCACGGCCAGGCGGCGCAGCTGATGGGCGTCGTAGCGCTCGACCTCGTAGCGGATCGGCGGCCGCGGGCCGACGATCGACATCTCCCCACGCAGGACGTTGATGAGCTGCGGCGCCTCGTCCAGCGAAAGCTTGCGCAGGATCCGGCCGATGACCGTGATCCGTGCGTCGCGCCGCAGCTTGTACGAGCCGCTGTCCTGGAGCGGAAGCGCTCCGAGGATGTAATCGGTCACGAAGGCCCGGTGCACGTCGTCCGATGCACCGATGCGCATGGTGCGGAACTTGAACAACGTGAACGGCCGGCCATTCACCCCCATGCGCTCCTGGCGGAAGATCACCGGTCCGCGCGAGGTGAGCTTGATGAGCAGGCTGCACAGCAGCCAGATGGGGCTGAACACCACGAGCAGGGCCACGGCCACGAAGACGTCGACGGCGCGCTTGCGGAACGCAGTCAGGGCCTCGGGGGCGGCGGCGGAGGGCTCATCAACTGTCGAGGGAGCGGGAAGGACGGCAGCCTGCAGCGCCTCGCTACGGCGCTGGATCGTTTCGGCCAATCTCCGCCTCCCCCCCGCTGGTCAATGCTCGGGTCACGTGCTTGGGTGTTGCTCGGTGTGTGTAGGAAATTCGGTAATCCGGCGATAAGGCCCGGATAAGGGATGGGGCCGACTTTGCCTGAACAAAGGTACTACTGCAATAACTGGGCCCTTCGTACCGGTGCGCATAGGCAACTGCCAGAATAAGCCTGACCCCTAACGCGGCAGGCAGTGCCGTTCCGACCCGGTGGGAAATTACCTGAGCCAGAGCGCCTCGAAGTCGCGGTCGAGGAGAGCTGAGAGCCGCCGGACCTCGGGCGCGAACTCGGTCCGCAGGCGCTCCACGGTGTGGGCAGGCACTGCTTCGCGGCGGGCCGCTACCACGTTGAGCCGCTTGGCGCGCTCATGTGCCGATCGGCGAACGCGAGCCGGGACCAGATAGTGGATCGCCGTGCGCAGCGGTCGTGGCGGACGGGCCAGGAAATGGCGAAGGCGCTCCGAGCGGATTCGACGGCTGGCGTTCACCGCCTCGAACGCCGCAGGCCGGAAACCGTCATCAACGCCCAGGAACTGCAGGGTGCTGCGGTACGCGGCCGCGGTGTCGGCCACGAAGTCGTCGAAGACGATGACGTGAACGCGCTCCCGGCCGAACGCGGCGAAGTAGCGCTCCAGCTGCTCCGCGTAGCGTGGCACGTCGGTGTACCACAGGCCCTGCGGCAGATGGGCGTGCGGCGGGATGCGCCGGCCAGCACGCCGCTCGGGCTCGGCATCCAGTGCGGCGGTGAAATCCCGGATGTCCTCGTTGCCGTTGGTGAGGTGTTCGCCGTGCAGTGCCGGCAGCATGTCGATCGGATTGCGCAGCATGGCCAGGATGCGGGCCGCCGGGCTGAAGCGGGCGATCTCGGAAGCGGCCGAGCGTGAGTACAGGTACCAGACATAGCCCGTGCCGACGACGGCGTCAGCCGGCGCATCGGCGAAGTAGGCCAGGTACTGCTCGGTGGACAGCGGCTGCCGGTCGCGGATCTCGAGGTCGGATCCGAAGAAGCGCAGCTCTTTGCGCTCGGGCAGGAAGAGGCCGGGGTGCGCGCGCAGGTACGCGTACATGGCCGTGGTACCGGCCTTCGGAGCGCCGACCAGGAAGAAGTCCGGGGCGCGCGCCGTCCCGGACGTCATCGGCCGAGAAGCGTCGGCAGCGACGCGAACAGCTTCGAGCGAGCCATCATCGGTCCGAGCCCGCTGTCACGGGCCGCGGTATGCGCCGCGACATCGGCATGCGGGCCGAACAGCAGCACGCGAGGCGGGACGGTCGCCGCGTGGCGCCACGTCTGCAACGCCTCACCCCAGCCGGGCTGGCGCTCCGACCAGTCGACCAGCACGGCGCCGATGCCATCGGCGGCTGGGAGGTCTGCCGGATCGTCCACCCGTCGCACTTCGTAGCCGGCAGCGGCCAGGGCCTCGGTGATGCGCGTCACCGTGATGAGCTCGCGCCCGACGAGGGCGATCGGACGCCGGTCAGCCGGGGTTGCCGGCACGCCCGGATTGGTCGAAGGCGGAGTGCTCGCGCTGCTGGGGCGGCCGATACCCGTTGCCCGCCTGGCCCCCTCCCCGGACCGCCGGGGGCTGCGGCGACGGACTGG
>DASSNI010000218.1:0-2092 GCA_035701385.1 Candidatus Limnocylindria bacterium
CTTCACCGTCCCGCCGCCGAGGGCCGCATCGGGAACCTCGAGGACGATGGCGGTGCCGTTCAGCCCCAGGAAGAAGTCCGTGGGCCCTGGATTCGTGCGGTTGCAGTCCACCAGGCCGCCGAGGTCGGCAAGCCCACCACCGGCGAGCAGGGTGGCCTTGAACTTCTGGAAGCGGGCAAGGTCGAAGAAGAACGGGTCGTCGACCAGTCCGGCGAAGGCCTTCCCACCGCCGGCCAGCGGGTTGTTGGTGCCGGTCCAGGCGCCCTTGACCAGCGTGTCGCGGTCGCCGTGGGCCTGGCGGTACACCGCGTACTTCTGCGCGCCGCCGCGGCGGACCCCCTCGAACTTGATCACGTAGCGGAAGTCCTCGATGGCATCACCGCTGGTGTCCACCATGAACTCGTACGTGGCGCCCTGGCGGAAGGTGGTCGGCGACAGGATGCCCGCCGCCGGGTTCACGGTCATGGCCAGGACGGTGTTCGAGGCGTTCTGCCCCTGGAACACGTAGACGTCGTTGATGTCGATGCGGCCGTCCTTCTTGACGGTCGGCGCATCCAGGTGGTCGGCGGCATCGACGCGCAGGGCGTTCGAGCCGATGACCATCGCGGCCGCGGCCAGCACCAGGATCAGTGCCAGGCTGACGGCGCGCAGGGTGAGTGTGCGCATGATGAGTGGTCTCCTCTGGTGGACGTGGCGCAGGCGACGGCCTGGCGCCGAACACGGGGTGGCAGGCATGCGGAACCGATAGGCCTCTTCCCTCCGGTGCGTGGGAGCCGGCGGCTCGGCGCCGGCTTGCAGAGTTCGGAGGGGATACGGGTCACCCGGTGCCTTGCATCACCGGGCGGTCCTGGACGGGCCCATCGGCGACGTGGAGGAGTGGGCCCTACCAGGTCTCCCAGCGCGCGAAGTCGTGGAGCGGCCGCCAGCCGCGCTTCAGCGACGGCGAGCGCTTGTCGGGCAGGGGCCTGCCCACCGGGATGACGCCCACCGCCACGAAGTCGTCGGGCACGCGCAGGTCAGCGTTGAGCAGCGACGGATCCGCCGTCCCGGCGAAGCCCGCCGCCAGTCCCTCGTTCACTGCGGCGAGCAGGATGAGCATCACCGTGCAGCCAATGTCCATGAACCAGTACGGCACCGGCCATTCGATGGCCTCCTCGCCCGGCGGCCGCTTGTCCGGCTCGTCGTAGCGGTCGCGGTAGACCTTCTCGCTGACGAACGGCACGAACAGCGCCGGGGCGTTGCTGATCCACCGGCCGTAGCCGGCCTCGACGTACTCGGCCTCGAGGGCGATCTCCGCGAGCCGCCGGCGCCGCTCGGGATCGGTCACGATCACCAGCCGCTGGCCCTGGCTGAAGCCGGCGCTCGGCGTGCGCTGCGCCGTGGCGGCGATGCGCTCCAGTACGGCCCGCTCGACGGGCTCGTCGGCGAAGCTGCGCACCATCCGGCGCCGGGCGACGACATCGGCGAAGTCCACCGCTCAGCGCTCCCCCGCCGGCGGGTTCCACTCGCCGGCCATGCGCGACTCGCTGCGCAGGTTGGCCACGTACTGCTCGCCGGCCGAGGCCCTGCCGCCGGTGGCCTGCAGGATGGCCGCGGTCCGTGCCGCGCGCGCCGTCAGGCCGCGGCGGCGCGGCACCTCACCGAGGAGCTCCCATCGGCCGCCAGCCGCCTGGCGAAGCACCACGAATCCGGGTGAACTGGGCATCGGCCTCCCTCTTGAAACGACGAACGGCGGCCTCACTGGCCGCCGTTCGCATCGGTCCCGGAATTACTCCAGGTAGTCCTTCAGCTTCCGGCTGCGGCTGGGGTGGCGCAGCTTGCGCAGCGCCTTGGCCTCGATCTGCCGGATGCGCTCGCGGGTCACGTTGAAATCGCGACCCACCTCCTCGAGGGTGCGCGAACGCCCATCCTCCAGGCCGAAACGCAGCTGCAGGACCCGCCGCTCGCGCGGGGTGAGCGAGTCCAGCACGCCCTCCACCTGCTCCTTGAGCAGTTGGTGGCTGGCCGCATCGGCCGGCGCTACGGACGCCAGGTCGGGAATGAAGTCGCCCAGATGCGAGTCTTCCTCCTCGCCGATGGGCGTCTCCAGGCT
>DASSNI010000219.1:0-5619 GCA_035701385.1 Candidatus Limnocylindria bacterium
AATCGAAGGCGATCGCCAGGCCCAGGACGGCCAGCAGGGCGACGGTTATGCCCTCAGGCATGCTTGACGACGATGCGCTCGATCACGTTGGCCGCGTCCTCGCAGGCATCGATCGCCTTCTCACCCAGGTCGTAGACGTCCTTCCACTTGATGACCTCGATCGTGTCCTGGCCGTTCTTGAACAGCTGTGCGACCGCGTTGCGCACGATCCGGTCGCCCTCGTTCTCGAGCCGATGGATCTCGATCCAGTGCTGCTCCAGGTCCTTGAAGTCGCGCAGCTTGCCAAGGGCGGCGGTCAGCTCCTCGCACTGCCGGACGATGATCTCGGCCTGTGAGATGGCCTCGGGCGTCGGCTTCTCGATGCCGTACAGGATGCAGGTGTCGGCCACTTCCTCGATGAAGTCGATGATGTCATCCAGGCGGCTGATCAGCGCGTGGATGTCCTCGCGATCGAAGGGTGTGACGAAGGTTGCTTCCAGCTTATGGCCGATGTCGTGGCTGATCTGGTCGCCGGCATGCTCGGCGTCGCGCAGCTGGCTTGCCAGCCGCTCGCGCTCGTCGTAGTTGCGGAAGAACTGCTCAAGCAGTCGTGCGGCCCCCAGCACGTTCTTCGCGTCATTCTGAAAGAGGTCGTAGAACTTCTCCTCCCGCGGGATCAGCGGCAGGCGCAAGGTGGTCTCCTCATATCTCGCGACTTCACGCGGCATACGGTACTGGCCCGGCGGCCCGCCCGCTTGCTCGGTGCCTCACCTTGACCGATGCGGCACACTGCGCACGACGACGAACGTTGGCACCCGGAGGAGGTCTCGTGATCCAGCTGACCCAGATGCAGCTGCTGCACCGACACGGCGACGAGTGGGCCCCGCTGGAAGAGGCGGAGCACAGCTCGCCGGCGGACCACGACGTGGAGCGCCGGCTGCTGCGCGGCGAGAAGCTCTTCAAGTGCAGCGAGTGCGACCTGGAGATCATGGTGGTCCCGCCCACCGAGAACACCTGAGTTCGAGAGGGCCGTGTGGGATTCGAACCCACGACACGAGGATTAAAAGTCCCCTGCTCTGCCACTGAGCTAACGGCCCGGCGCCGATCCTAGCGCGATTCCCGGCGGGCCACGCCGTGCTAGATTCGCGGCCGATGCGCACGATGCTGCTGTGGATGGCCCGCAACCACTGGCTGCGCGACCACCTGCCACGCCTTCCCTTCGCCAGGCGCGCGGTCCGCAAGTTCATGCCGGGCGAGCGCATCGAGGACGCGCTCGAGGCCGCGGAGCAGTTCCGGCCGCTGGGGATCGGCATCCTGCTCACGCACCTCGGCGAGAACCTGACCAGCCCCGAGCAGGCGCAGGCGGTGGCCGACCACTACCGCGACGTGCTCGACAAGGTCATGGCCCGCGGCCTCGACGCGGAGATCAGCGTCAAGCCGACCCAGCTGGGCCTCGACCTGGATGCCGATGCCGCCCTCGGCCACCTGCGCGCCCTGGCCGCCAGGGCCGCCGAGGCCGGGGGCAGCCTGTGGCTCGACATGGAGGGATCGGCCTACACCCAGGCCACGCTGGACCTGTACACCGCGCTGAAGGCCGATCACCCGTCCGTCGGAATCTGCCTGCAGTCGTACCTGCGCCGATCGCCGGCCGACGTGGATGCGCTGATTCCGCTGCAGCCCCAGATCCGGCTGGTGAAGGGCGCCTACGACGAGCCGGCGACCATCGCCTTTCGCAAGAAGCAGGACGTCGACCGCGCGTACGAGGAGCTGGCGGCCCAGATGCTCCCCGCCGTGGCCAAGGGGGAGCTGCGGCTGGGGCTGGGCACGCATGACACGCGCCTGATCGAGCGCATCGCAGAGCAGGCACGGGCCGCCGACATGGCGGTGGACGCCTTCGAGGTCCAGATGCTGTACGGCATCCGAACCGACGAGCAGCGCCGCCTGGCGGCCGCCGGCTACCGGGTGCGCGACCTCATCTCCTACGGCGAGGCGTGGTACGCCTGGTACCTGCGCCGCCTCGCGGAGCGGCCAGCCAACGTGTGGTTCGCGCTGCGCCAGATCCTCAGCTTCTAACCCGCAACCGGAGATACCACTTCATGCGTGTCCTTCTCATCGGCGTGGGCACCGTCGGCGAAGCCATTGCCCGCGAGTCGTCGCGCCGCGACTGGTGCGAGCTGCTGGTGCTCGCCGACTACGACCTCGGCCGCGCCACCGCACTCCAGTCCGAGCTGGGCGACGACGACCGCTTTCCGGCGGAGCGCGTGGACGCGTCCGACAGCGCCGCGGTGGCCGAGCTGGCCCGGCGGCACAGCGTCGACCTGGTGATGAACGCCGTCGACCCGCGCTTCGTGATGCCCATCTTCGACGGCGCGCTGGCTGCCGGCGTGAACTACATGGACATGGCCAACAGCCTGTCGCGTCCACACCCGGAGAATCCCTTCAGGGAGCCGGGCGTCAAGCTGGCCGACGAGCAGCTGGCACGGGCGGGGGAGTGGGAGGAGGCGGGGCGGCTGGCGCTGATCGGCATGGGCATGGACCCGGGGCTGACCGACGTTTTCGCGCGTTACGCGGCGGACCATCTCTTCGACCGGGTGGACGAGGTCCACATCCGCGACGGGGGCGACCTGCACATCCCGGGTTTCGCCTTCGCCCCGGTGTTCAGCATCTGGACCACCATCGAGGAGTGCCTCAATCCGCCGGTCATCTGGGAGAACGGCGACTGGCACACCACCGAGCCCTTCAGCGCGCCGGAGGACTTCCCCTTCCCGGAGGGCATCGGGCCGGTCGAATGCGTGAACGTCGAGCACGAGGAAGTGCTGCTCGTGCCGCGCTGGATCCCCGGCGTGAAGCGCGTCACGTTCAAGTACGCGCTGGGCAACGACTTCATCGAGAAGCTGAAGATGCTCCACGACATCGGCCTGGACCGCACCGACCCGGTGAGCGTGAAGGGCGTCCAGGTCTCGCCGCGCGACGTGGTGGCGGTGGTCGTGCCCGACCCGATCACCATGGGCGACAAGATGGTCGGCCGCGCGATCGTCGGCACCTGGGTCATCGGCTCCAGGGACGGCAAGCCCCGCGAGGTGTTCCTGTACCAGATGGCCGATGCCGCGGCAACGCTGCGCACCACCGGCTCGCAGGTCGTCGGCTGGCAGACCGGCTTCAACCCGGTGCTGGCCATGGAGCTGCTGGCCAACGGGACGTGGTCGGGCAGCGGGGTCCTTGGCCCCGAGGCCTTCGATGCCGCCCCGTACCTGCAGCTGATGGATCGCTACGGCATCCACCACGCCATGGTCGAGATGGAGCCCGGGGCGCATCGGCCAACCTGAGGCAGGCGGCCTAGACTGGAGGGCCAGACCATGCGGAGGTTGGATTCATGAACGTGACAGAGATGCTCGAGGGCGCGCGCGAGGCGATGACCGTCAAGCGGGTCTACGGCGACCCGATCGAGCGTGAGGGCCTGACCATCATCCCGACGGCGGATGTGCGCGGCGGCGGCGGCGGTGGCGGCGACAGCCAGAACAACGGTGGCGGCGGCTTCGGCCTGACCGCGCGACCGGTGGGCGCCTACGTCGTCCGGGACGGCCAGGTGGAGTGGGAGCCGGCGGTCGATGCCAGCCGCATCGCCATGATGGGCATGCTGACCGGGATCGTGGCGCTGCTCGTCCTGCGCTCCGTCATCAAGGCGCTGGCCAAGCGTTGACCCACGCCGCTTCGGCGGCCAACTGAACGTTTGGAGTGGTGGGCGCGTAGCGTCGGCGTGGTCCATTCCGTGCGCCGCGCCTACCCGCTGCTGGCCGCCATGGTGCTGGCGGGGTGCGCGTCGCCAGCATCGCCATCAACCACTGGAGGTTCCGCCGCCGTGTCGCCGTCCACCCCACCGGGGGTCACGCTGGTGTCGTCTGAGACGGCCGATGGCGTGACCGTGCACGACATCACCTTCGGTTCTGCCGAGACGCCCGGCTACCTGGTCGGGCCGGAGGGCGGCGCCACCGGGCCGGCCGTCCTCTTCTTCCACTGGCTGGAAGGCGGCAACCCGACCTCCAACCGCACCGAGTTCCTGGAGGAGGCGCGCACCCTGGCCGCTCGCGGCGTGACCTCGTTCCTGGTGGACGGCACGTTCCCCTGGAAGGAGCGGCCCAGCGGGCTGGAGCACGACGTGGCCGCGGTCGACGGGGACGCGGCAATGCTGCGCGCGGGCCTGGACGCGCTCCTTTCCCAGCCGGGCGTGGACGCTTCGCGAGTCGTGCTGGTGGGACACGACTTCGGCGGGATGTACAGCGCCAAGGTGTATGCCGAGGACCCGAGCCTGGTGGCGCTGGTGGTCATGGCGCCGACCGCGCGCTGGTCCGACTGGTTCCTGCGCTACTGGCGCTTTGATGTCGACGAGGACGCGTATCGTGCCGCCATGGAACCCTTGGATCCGGTGACCACGCTGGCCCAGGCGGACGGCCGGCCCATCCTGCTGCAGTTCGCTGACAACGATCAGTACGTCCCCCAGAACGTCGCCGCCGAGATCTCGGCGGCCGCGGGCGAGGCGGCGGAAACGCGGACCTACGAGGCAGGGCACGAGCTCTCGGAGGAGGCGCGCGACGAGCGGATGGCGTGGGTGCTGGAGCGGCTGGGAGTGGCGGTCCCATCCTCGTGAGCGAGACGCGCTACGCGCAGGCGGGCGAGGTCCGCCTCGCCTGGGATGAGGAGGGCAGCGGGCCGCCGCTGGTGCTGCTGCACGCCGGCATCGTGGACCGCGGCATGTGGGACGACGTCATCCCGCTGCTGGCCGACGCGTATCGCGTGCTCCGCTACGACGCGCGTGGCTTCGGCGAGTCGTCACGTGCCCCGGATGGCGAATTCCGCCGCTGGGACGACCTGTTCGCGGTGATGGACGCGGCAGGCGTCGAACGCGCCCACCTGGTCGGCGTGTCGCAGGGCGCCGAGACCGCGCTCGACGCCACGCTGGGCGCGCCGGATCGCGTCGATCACCTGGTCATGTGCGGTTCCGGGCTGCGCGGCTGGAACTTCCGGGACGAGCTGGAGGCACGCTGGCAGGCGGAGGTGGACGCGTGGGAGCGCGGCGACCTGGACGGCTGCGCCGAGGAGAGCATGCGCACCTGGTTCGACGGCCCGGGCCGCTCGCCGGGCGACGTGGATCCGGACGCGCGGCGTCGCGCGTGGGCCATGCAGCGCCACGCCATCGACATCGAGAACGACGACGCGCGGGCCATCGGCCCCGAGCCACCCTCCGCTGAGCGCCTGGCCGATGTCCGGGCGATGACGCTGGTGATGGTCGGCGACCAGGACCAGCCCGACATGGTCGGCATCGCGGCCAAGCTGGCCGCCGAGATCCCCGGCGCCCGGCACCACGTGATGCAGGGCACGGCCCACCTGCCGCCGATGGAGCAGCCGCAGCAGTTCGCGTCGCTGGTTCGGCAGTTCATCGGCTCCTGAAGCGCGCCTGCGGCGCGCGATTGCGTTGCGTCGCTGCACCGCACCGGACCCCTTCGGACTGCCCAACCGTGGCTTGGTCGCTTAGCCTTCCGGTAGTCGTCCGCTCACCGGAAAAGCGCCCGCCTGCCGCAGGCCGCCCCGGTAGGATGCTTGGCCTCGCGCCGACCTACGGCCAGTGACACGTTGAGGAGGAGT
>DASSNI010000220.1:0-2190 GCA_035701385.1 Candidatus Limnocylindria bacterium
TGGCCGACGAGATGGGCCTCTATCGCAACGATTTGGAGCGGATCGGCATGCTCGAGTCGCAGGCATTCCGCGCCGCGCGGCTGGTCGTCGACTCGGGGCTGCACGCCATGGGCTGGGCGCGAGAGAAGGCGATCACCTTCATGCACGAGCGCGGCACACTGCCCATGGTCGACGCCGAGATCGAGGTGGACCGATACACCGTCTGGCCCGGCCAGGCCCTGGCCTACAAGATGGGCCAGCGCGAGATCGAGCGCGCGCGGCGCGAGGTGTCGGAGAAGATGGGCGACCGATTCGACCTGCGCGCCTTCCACGACGAGGTGCTGGGCCACGGCTCGCTTCCGCTGGCCACGCTGCGGCGCGAGATCCCGGGCTGGGTGGAGGCGGCCGTGAGCGCGCGCGAGGGCGAGGGCGCCGGCGCCCGCTGAGCGCCCGCGGGGAGTGTCCAAGGGTCGTGATTCACGGCCGGCGTGCGTTATGGCGCGGATCCGGCGTTGCAAGGTGCCTAATGTCAGCCGGTGCGTGAATTGAGACCTTCCAGCGGCACGTTGCGGGCGATAACGCTCACGCGGTGTGCATTGGGACGTTTCGCAGCCACATCGGCATCATGAAGGCGCCTGAGCGGGTGACTCTCACCGGCCGCCATGTGCGGCTGGAGCCGATGGAGGAGCGCCACCGCGACGACCTCCTGGCCGCCGCCGCACAGGACCCCGTCACCTTCCGCTACCTGTTCATCGACCTGTCGGTCGGCGCATCCGCATGGCCGGCGTACCTGGCGGACGCGATGCGCCCGGAGTACGTCAGCTGGGCCACCGTGGACGCGGCGACGGGCCACGCGGTCGGCTCAACCCGCTTCCTGGACATCGCGCCCGAGCACGGCCGGCTGGAGATCGGCTGGACCTGGATCGCACCGTCGCACCAGCGCACCGCCACGAACACGGAGGCGAAGCTGCTGCAGCTGACCTACGCCTTTGACGAGCTGGGCGCCAACCGCGTGGCCCTCAAGACGGACGCCCGCAACGAGCGATCGCAGGCGGCCATCGCGCGGATCGGCGGCGTCCGGGAGGGCGTGCTGCGCGAGCAGTTCCGCATGCCGGACGGCTACATGCGCAGCAGCGTGTACTTCTCGATCCTTGCCGCCGAGTGGCCGGAGGTGAAGGAACGCCTGACGGCCCGCCTGGCAGGGGAGTGACGCTCGGCAGCCACCTAACGGTCGCGCTGACTACCCGCGCGACCACTCCTGGGTGATGTCGTAGTCCGGGTCCGGCGGCTCCTCCGCCGGGCGATCGGCCTCGGGGACGTGGCGCAGGTTGACGCGCACCCGGTACCACAGTGACGAGCGGCCGCGCATGCCGTCCACCAGCACGTCGTCCTCGGCCAGGTGCTTGGCTGCCTCCGGGTGGCGCGCGCGCCAGCGCTCGAGGCCGGCCAGCGCATCCTCCTTCTTCTTGGCCTGGCCGATGACGATCAACGGGTGCCTCGAGCGCCGCCGGCCGGTGGGCGGGATCGTCCCGTCGGCGCGACGTGCCGGCGGAGGAGGCATCTGCTGCGGCTGGTCGCCCGCCCGGCCGCTCGGCGGCGCCCAGGCCACGCGCCGCTTCGAGGGCTGGACGCGCGGCGGCTCGTTCTCGCCCTTGGCGTAGTGCGGCGGCCACGGCGCGTCGCCCAGGCCGGATGCCTCGTCGCGCGCAGCCAGCTCGAGCAGCGCCTCGAGCGAGCCGACGGCGGCATCGATGCCGGCACCCACGTCGCCCAGGCGCGCGTAGCGCTCCGGCACGCTGAACAGGGTGAAATCGCCGAGCTCCGCGTCCGGCACCTCGTCCCAGGTCATCGGCGCCGATACGGTGGCGGCCGGAACCGGGCGGACGGAATAGACGGAGGCTACGGTGCGGTCCTTGGCGTTCTGGTTGTAGTCGATGAACACGCCGTGCCGCTCCTCCTTCCACCACTTGGAGGTGGAGATGGAAGGCGCCCGTCGCTCGACCTCGCGGGCCATGGCCAGGGCCGCGCGGCGCACCTCGCTGAAGCCCCAGCGCGGCTCGATGCGCGCATAGACGTGGATGCCCCGCGAGCCAGACGTCTTGGGGAAGGCCGTGAGGCCGTGGTCGGCGAAGACCTCGCGGACGACCATCGCCACGCTGCGGACATCGGCCCACGGCACGCCCGGTCCGGGGTCCAGGTCGGCGCGGATCT
>DASSNI010000221.1:0-6233 GCA_035701385.1 Candidatus Limnocylindria bacterium
GCGCATGCTCCGCCACCGCATCCAGGGTCGCTGGATCGCCGCGGGTGGAGAAGCGCAGGTGCACGCCGTCGTCGCGCGCGTAGATGCCTGCCAGCACCCCGTCGCCCGGCTCCGACAACACGGTGCCCAGCCGATCGGCCACGGCGGACTCGCCGAGGCCGAACGTCTTGATGGTGCGCACGTGCAGCGCCGCCGCGCCGACGCGCGCGGCCAGCCGGGCTGCGACCTGCTCGTCGAACATGCGCCGCATCTCCGACGGCACGCCGGGCATGGCGACGGTCACCACGCCGTCGCGATCCACCCACCAGCCGGGCGCGGAGCCGATGGGGTTGGGCACGGCCTCGGCCGACGGGATGCGCAGCGCCTGGCGCAGGTTCACGGCGGGCATGCTGCCGTGGGAGCGGAAGCGGTCGCGCACCTCCGCCTCGAGGATCGGATCGGCGGCGAGGTCCTCGCCCAGCGCATCGGCCAGGCCCTCGCGCGTCAGGTCGTCATGTGTTGGACCCAGGCCGCCTGTGATCAGCACCAGCGGCGCCGCGCCACGCGCCGTGCGGATGGCATCGGCCAGGACGCTTCGGTCATCCGGCAGCTGGCGCACCTCCAGCAGCGTGATGCCAAGCTCCCGCAGCCGCCGACCGAGGAAGGCGGCGTTCGTGTCGACCGTCTCGCCGACGAGCAGCTCGCTGCCCACCGACAGCACGATGGCCGAGGGTCCGTCGTAACCCACTGGGCTAGGCGAAGGCGGCGCGCAGCGGCTCGGCCACGCGCTCGGCCAGCAGCCGCAGGCCATCCGGACCATCGGCCGCCGGCATCACCAGGATGATGTGCTGGGCTCCCTCGCGGGCATAGAAGCTTGCCCTCTCGAGCATGGCTGCGTGGCCGCCCTCCCGCATGAAGGCCTGCGCGCTGATCTCGATCCCGCCGGGGTCGCGGCCCACGTCCTCGCAATGCCGCAGCAGAGCGTCGCGCTTCTCGACGAAGGTGGCCGGGTCGCCGGTCTGGTTCCAGCCATCGGCGTAGCGGGCCACGATCCGCAGGCCGCGCTTCAGGCCCTGTGTGCCGAGCCAGACGGGCGGTCCGCCGGGCGTCAGCGGGGCGGGCTCACAGCGCGCGTCGCGCAGCCGGTAGGGAGGTGCGTCCAGCGAGACGCCGGATGGCTGCTGCCACAGCGCCTTGAGGACCCGCACCGCTCCCTCGAGCATCGAGATCCGCTCGCCGATGGGCGGCAGGCGCAGGCCGTACATCTCGTGCTCGCCCTCGTGCCAGCCGGCACCCAGCCCCATCACGAAGCGCCCCGGGGCGAGGTGATCCAGCGTGGCGCCGGCGTTGGCCAGCACCGCCGGGTGGCGGTACGTATTGCCGAACACGAGATGGCCGAACTGCAGCCGGTTCGTCAGCACCGCCAGCGCGCCGGCCAGCGCCACGCCCTCGTGCGAGCCGCCCTCGTCGCCCAGCGCGACGAAGTGATCGAAGATCCAGGCCGAGTCGAAGACCTCCAGCTCGTCGCCGAGTTCCCAGGTGGCCCGCAGGGTGGGCCAGTCCACGTTCGTCTGGCTGGTCTTGAAACCGATGCGCATCACGGCGAGTGTAGGGCGATTACCGCCGTTGCCAGGACGCACCGCAACCCATTGCCATGGACAACCATCGGATGCACGATACCGCTCGCCAGGCGCCATCGTGCGGCACCACTCCGGGCACACCGTCCGTGACCGAGCTGCCCACACCTGGTGGGAACCGCATTGCTTTGGGGAGGTGGCCAATTGTCCCTGACTGCACGTTCTCCCAATCGCGTTGTGCTGCAGCTGCTGGTGGTGGTCGCCACGGTCGCGCTGCTGTGGGGAGCGATAGCACCGGCCGTCCGCGCGGCTCCCGGCGAGGGCAGCTCGCAGAAGCTGATGCATCTCGCGCGGCTGGGCACGACGCGGATCTCCGGCGGCGTGACCGCCCATCGCTCCGGCCCGCTTGCGACGGAGATCCGCCAGTCGCCTGAGGAGGAGGACGACGAGGGTGATGGAGATGGAGAGGGTGGCGACGGCGACGGCGCTCCGAGCCCGCGCTTCCGCGAGCTGCAGAACGCAACGCGCACGCCGCACTTCGAGGGCCTGAATCACTTCGACAACCGATTCGCCGGCACTGGCGACTACACGAACACCCAGTTCAGCCTCGAGCCGCCCGACCAGGCACTGTGCGTTGGCAACGGGTTCGTGGTCGAGTCGGTCAACACCGTCATCCGCGTTCGCGGCACAGATGGCTCCATCGTCACGCCCGCCATGCCGCTGAACGACTTCTTCAACCTGGCGCCCGAGGTTGTCCGGTCGGCACCGCCGGTGTTCGGCGACTTCACCAGCGACCCGAAGTGCTACTACGACGTCGACACGGACCGCTGGTTCGTCACCATCCTGCAGCTCGGCATCGATCCGCCGACGGGCGGGTTCACCGGGGACTCGAGCGTGATGATCGCGGTTAGCCAGACTGGCGACCCGACCGGCATCTTCAACATCTTCGCCATCGACACCACCAATGACGGAACCGATGGCACCCCGACGCATGACAACTGCCCGTGCTTCGGCGACCAGCCGCTGATCGGCGCAGATGCGTACGGCTTCTACGTCACCACGAACGAATTCCCGGTCTTCGTGGCCGGCTTCAACGGCGCGAACGTGTATGCCATGAGCAAGACGGCGCTGGCCGCCGGCTCCGCGGGCACGGTGGTTGCGCTGCACGAGCCGACCCTCGCCGAGGGGCAGGCGTACAGCATCCAGCCGGCAACCACGCCGCCGGGTGGGCGCTACGCGACCCACCACAACGGCACCGAGTACTTCCTCTCGGCGCTGGAGTTCGAGGGCACCGGCGATCGGAGGATCGCGCTATGGGCGCTGACCAACACGGCCAGCCTCAACAGCGCCACGCCGTCGGTTGACATGCGCGTGGACATCGTGCGCAGCGAGCTGTACTCGCCGCCGCCGGTCGTCAAGCAGCGCCGCGGTCCGACCCCGCTGCGCTCCCTGCTGAAGAGCGACCTGGCGCCGGCGGCGGTGGGCGTGGACCCGTCGCGCGAGCCGATCCCGCAGCTCAACTCGAACGACGACCGCATGAACCAGGTCATGTACGCCGACGGCAAGGTGTGGGGAGCCCTCAACACGGCGGTCAGGACGTCGGAGGGCAAGGTCCGCAGCGGCATTGCCTGGTTCTCGGTACGGCCCAAGTTCGGCCCGTTCCGCGGCCGCATGGCGAACCAGGGCTACGTGGCCATCCGCGGCGCCAACGCCATGTTCCCGGCGGTGGCGGTGACGAAGTCCGGCAAGGCGATCGTGGCCTACTCGGTCGCGGGGTCTGACCTGTACCCGGGCATCGCCTACTCGCGTATCGGCGGCAACCCCGGCAAGCCACAGCTGGTGGCCCGCGGCGTCGGCCCAGCCGACGGCTTCACCGGGTATGACCCGCTCGCCGGCCAGGGGGATGTCGAGCGCTGGGGCGACTACAGCGCGGCAACGGTCGATGAGAACGGCGCGATCTGGTTCGCGACCGAGACGATCAACCAGCGCTGCACTTTCGAGGAGTTCCTGGCCGATACGACCTGCGGCGGCACGCGATCCCTGCTCGCCAACTGGGGAACCATGATCGCTCGCTTCAACCCGTAGGCACTTCGGCAACCGCCAAGGTCCAAGCCGCTGGGCCCGTCGCTCCCCCGGGAGTGGCGGGCCTTTCACCTTTCTGCGGTCCGGGGCGCATCGGACTACGATCGGTTGACTGCACAACGAAGGGAGCCTCATTTGACCGACCCTGCCCTGACCGTCGAACGGGTCCTCAGTGACGACCTGCGTGACTGGCTGACCGCCGAGCTCCGCTACCCCGTGCTGGCAGTCCTCACTCCCGACGGCGCCCCCAGCCAATCGGTGATGTGGTTCGACCTCGACCCCGACGACCACGACACCATCCTCATGAACACCAAGGTCGGGCGAGCGAAGGACCGATACCTGCGCGCCGATCCGCGCGTCAGCCTGTGCTTCGAGGAGGGTCTCACCTGGGTGGCGCTGCGCGGCCGGGTCGAGCTCGACGATGACCGCGAGCGTGCCCTGGCCGACATCCAATCGCTGGCGATCCGCTACGGGGACGATCCGCACGACTTCGACGGACAGCAACGCGTCACCATCCGCATGCGCGTCGAGAAGGTGATCCGGCATGAGTGACGCCCCGCCCGGGGGCGTCAAGCTCGGCCTGTTGCTCTGGAACCAGTACACCACCTGGCCGCAGCTGCGCGCCGCCGGCATCCGGGCCGACGAGCTGGGCTACGACGAGATCTTCACCTGGGACCACCTGTATCCCATCGTCGGCTCCCACGAGGGGCCGATGCTGGAGGCGTACATGGTCATGGCCGCCTGGTCCGAGGTCACGTCGCGCGCCGGCATCGGCCTGATGGTCGGCGCGAACACGTTCCGCAACCCGGCGCTGGTGGCGAAGATGATCACCACCCTCGACCACATCAGCGAGGGCCGCGCGATCCTGGGCATCGGCGGCGCCTGGTTCGAGACCGAGCATCGCGCCTTCGGCATCGAGTTCGGCGGCTCGCCGGGTGAGCGGCTGCGCTGGCTGGACGAGGCCGCGCGGATCATGCGCGGCATGCTGCACGGGGAGCAGCCCTCCGGCGAGCGCTACTACACCACCGATCTCGTCCGCAACGACCCGCCACCGGTGCAGCGGCACGTGCCGCTGCTGATCGGTGGGGGCGGAGTGCGCCGGACGCTGCGCACGGTGGCCCGCTACGGCGACTGGTGCAATGTCGGCGGCGGCTTCGAGAGCGTGAAGCAGAAGGACGAGATCCTGCGCCGGCACTGCCAGGAGGTCGGGCGCGACGAGTCGGAGATCGAGCGCACCACGAACGTTGGCGTGGTGGTCATCCGCGACGACCCCGCCGAGGCGCAGCGCGTGCTCGAGGAGACCTTCCGCCGCAACGGCAATGCTCCGCCGTGGACGGACCAGCCGATCGGCACCCCGGAGCAGGTGGCGGAGAAGCTGCGGCCCTACCTGGGCATTGGCTTCCGGCACTTCAGCGTCGGCTGCCCGGCGCCGTACGACGCCGAGTCGATGGAGCGGCTGATGACCGAGGTCAAGCCGATGCTCGCCGGCGCCTAGCCGCTCCGGTCATGATCCTCAGCAAGGTGCGCGACCCGCGGCTGGTCACCATTCGCCGCGGCGGCACGCTCACCGATGATGACCACCAGCTCCTGGCGCTGTGGGCCGCCGACTGCGCCGAACACGTCCTGCCGTACTTCGAACGGGCGCGGCCGGCGGACGGCCGGCCGCGCCGCGCCATCGAATTTGCCGGGGCGTGGACGCGGGGCGAGGCCACGATGATTCAGGCACGCACGGCTGCCGGACATGCGAACGGCGCCGCCCGCGACCTGAAACGCGCGCCGCGGTTCGCCGCTTACGCCGCCGCCCAGGCACCCAACGTCGCCCACGTCGCCGCCCACGAGCTGGGAGCGGCCGCGTATGCCATCAAGGCCGTGCAGGCGGCTGCGGAAGAAGACGGCGAGGCAGCGGGGCGCCGGGAGCGGGACTGGCAGCGCGACCGGCTGCCGCCGGAGATCCGCGACCTGGTGCTGGACGACCAGCGGATCCGCAACCAGCTCTGCTGGTCAGTCTTCGAGCCGTGAGTATTGTTCGCCGATGAGGACCGTCCTCCTCGCCGGCGGCACCGGGGGCGCCAAGCTGGCCCATGGCCTGCAGCAGGTGTTGCCGCCCGGCGACCTGAGCGTGATCGTGAACGTCGGCGACGACACCGAGCGCCACGGCCTGCTCGTCTGCCCGGACCTGGACACGGTGCTGTACACCCTGGCCGGCATCGCCGATGCGGCCCAGGGCTGGGGCGTGGCCGGTGACACCCACACCGCCCAGGCGATGCTCGAGCGCCTGGGCGAGGACGCCTGGTTCCGCATCGGTGACGCGGACCTGGCCATCCACCTCTATCGGACGGGCCGATTGCGGGCAGGCGACAGCCTGACGGATGTCGCCGCCGCCATGGCGGCTTCGCTTGGAGTGCCGAGCCGGCTGCTGCCCGCCACCGACGACCGTCTCCGCACGGTGATCCAGACGGACGGGGGCGAGATCGACTTCCAGGAGTACTTCGTCCATCGCCGCCAGGCCGATCCGGTCCGCGGCCTGCGCCTGGATGGCGTGGAGACCGCACGCCCGACGGAAGCGGCGCTGGAGGCGCTGGGGAACGCAGAGCT
>DASSNI010000222.1:0-7847 GCA_035701385.1 Candidatus Limnocylindria bacterium
CAGGCGAACCTGCTCAACGACAGCGGCGTGAACGTCGGTGGCATCTTCGGCACCGCCGTGGCGACCATGGGCATGCTGATGACCTGCGCCTACATCCTGGCCATGGACACCTTCGGGCCGATCACCGACAACGCCGGAGGCATCGCCGAGTTCAGCCGTTCCGAGGCGAGCGCTCGCGAGATCACCGACCGCCTGGACGCCGTCGGCAACACGACCAAGGCGCTCACTAAGGGCTATGCCATCGCATCGGCCAGCCTGGCGGCCTTCCTCCTGTTCAGCGCCTACATCGACAAGGTCAACCTGATCCAGAGCCGCCGCGGCGCGCCGCTGCTCGAATCGGTGAACCTGGCCGACGTGGGCGTCTTCGTGGCGGCGCTCATCGGCGCCATGCTTGTCTACTTCTTCAGTTCGCTGGCGATTCGCGCGGTGGGCACCACCGCCCAGTCGATCATCGTCGAGGTGCGTCGCCAGTTCCGCGAGATGCCCGGCATCATGGACTACACCCAGCGGCCGGATTACGCGCGCGTGGTGGACATCACCACCCGTGCCGCGCTCCGGCAGATGGTGGCGCCGGGCCTGGTGGCCGTGGCGACGCCCATCGGCGTCGGACTGCTGCTCGGGCACCAGGCCGTGGCCGGAATGCTGATGGTGGGCACCATCGCCGGCGTCATGCTGGCGACCGTGCTCAACAACGGCGGCGGCGCATGGGACAACGCCAAGAAGTACATCGAGTCCGGCAACCTCAAGGACGATGAAGGGAACGCCATTGGCAAGGGAACGCCGGCGCACGCCGCGGCAGTCGTGGGCGATACCGTCGGTGATCCGTTCAAGGACACGGCGGGACCATCCCTCCACGTCCTGGTGAAGCTGCTGGCCACCATTACCTTGGTGCTGGCCCCGCTGTTCATCCGCTGACCGGCGCCTCGCGGCGTGCCTGCGCCAGCAACGGAGGGCCAGGCAGCCGGCCCACGGCTCGGCGTCGCCACGGATTCCGCGTGTGTGGGGGCAAGTGAACAGTCCACGTTCGCTGTCGGCTGCCGCAGCGGAAACGGGCGACTAGGCAAGGAGCCATGGACGTCGTCTTCCAGGCGATCCTGATCGGCATCATCCAGGGGCTGACCGAGTTCATCCCGGTGAGCTCCAGCGCGCACCTCGAGCTGACGCCCTGGATCCTGGGCTGGCAGGGCGATCTGGTGGGCAGCCTGGCCTTCGACGTGTTCCTGCACCTGGGCACCCTCATCGCCCTGCTGCTCTACTTCTGGCGCGACTGGGTGCGACTCATCGGCGCCGGGCTGGCCAGCATCCGTGAGCGGCGCATCGGCGCCGACCCCGACCGCCGGCTGGCGTGGCTGCTGGCGCTGGCGACGGTGCCGGCCGCGCTCATCGGCTTCGTGGGGGAGGGCTTCGTGGACGAAGTGCTCCACGGTGAGTCGGACGCCGTGCGGCTGGCCATCGCGGGGTTCCTGGTCATCGGCGCAGCCGGCCTGTGGCTGGCGGACCGCCTCGGCTCGCGTCGCCGGGACCTGGGCCACCTGACCGCCGGCAGCTCGCTGGTCATCGGCTTCAGCCAGGCGCTGGCCCTCCTTCCGGGCATCAGCCGCTCCGGCGCCACCATCACCGCCGGCCTGGCGCTGGGCCTGACACGAGAGGCGGCGGCGCGGTTCAGCTTCCTGCTGGCCACGCCCATCACCCTGGGTGCCGGCCTGTACGGCTCCCGGCACCTGCTGGAGGAGTCGCACACCGGCGTCGAGTGGCTGGCGCTGGGCGCCGGATTCCTGGCCGCCACGCTGGCTGGGCTGCTGGCCATCGGCTTTCTGCTGGCCTGGCTGCGCAGCCGCTCGGTGGCCGTCTTCAGCGTCTACCGCATCGCCTTCGCGCTGCTCGTCGTCGGGCTGGTGCTGGCAGGCCGCTGAGCCTGCCGCTGCTTTGACACTCCGCAGGGCCGAGCCTACAATGCCGCGCACTCGGGTGGCCGGGAGGTCCGGAACCCGTGGCCGAGCGAAAGGAATTCATCGGCCAAGCTTCAGGAACGCGCGGTGGGGGAGCCGGCGGAGACTGGAGCGTTTTTTGTTAGTGAGATCAGTCGTGTGCCGTCGTCGTCACCCCGCGAGACGGCCGTGCGGCGCCGGCATCGGCGTTGCAACGATCGAATGAGGAGGGGGCGGAACCGATGAACAACAAGCCTGTCTACCTGACCGCCGAGGGCCTCGAGAAGCTCAAGGCCGAGCTCAATGAGCTGATCACCGTGGAGCGGCCGCGCGTCGCGCAGCGCATCCACGACGCGAAGCTGGACGGCGACATCAGCGAGAACGCCGAGTACGAGGATGCCAAGCAGGAGCAGTCGTTCCTGGAGGGGCGCATCGCCACGCTCGAGGCGCAGCTGAAGCACGCCGAGGTCATCGAGAAGGGCAACGGCGACAAGGTTGGCATCGGCTCCAAGGTGGTCATCAAGGGCTCCGATGGCGAGGAGACCTTCACCATCGTCGGCTCCGCCGAAGCTGCGCCACGCGAGGGACGCATCAGCAACGAGTCGCCGGTCGGCCAGGCGCTGATGGGTCACAAGAAGGGCGACAAGGTCACCGTCCAGGCACCGGCTGGGCCCGTCACCTACACCGTCGTCCGCGTCGGCTAGTCCGGCACGCCCATGTTCTGGGCCGATGAGCTGGCGGCGCGCTGCTCCGGACCCCAGGTCCTCAACGACTCGAAGACGCCCTCTGGCACCGTCCACGTGGGCAGCCTGCGCGGCCCCGTCATCAACGACGTGATCGTGCGCGCGCTGCGCGCCGCCGGGCTGCCGACCACGTTCCTGTACGGCGTGGACGACCTCGATCCGATGGACGCGCAGGCGCTCCTCACCCCGGATGCGCTGGAGACCGAGATGGGGCGCCCGCTGGCCCACGTCCCGGACCCGGAGGGCGATGGGCACTCGTCCTATGCCCGCCACTTCGCCGGGCTGTTCATCGACACCTTCGCCGGCCTGGGCATCCACCCGGATCGCTACTACTGGATGAGCGAGGTCTACGCCTCCGGTGAGATGGACCCGTACATCCGCACCGCGCTCGACCGCGCCGCGGTGGTGCGCGAGGTCTACCGCCGCGTCGCCAACGTCGGGCACCCCGACGAGTGGCATCCGCTGTCGGTGATCTGCGAGCGCTGCGGGCGCATCGGCACCACCATCGTCACCGCCTGGGACGGGGAGCGGGTGCACTACGAATGCCGCCCCGACCTGGTGGAGTGGGCGAGCGGCTGTGGCAACGCCGGCGACACCTCACCCTTCGGCGGCCGCGCGAAGCTGCCGTTCAACGTCGACTGGGCCGCGAAGTGGAGCCTCTTCGGCGTCACCATCGAGCCGAACGGCAAGGACCTCGGCACGAAGGGCGGCGCACGCGACCGCTCCGAGGCGATCGCCCGCGAAGTGTTCGACCGCGAGCCGCCGACCAACGTCGTCTACGAGTTCCTGAACATCGGCGGCAAGAAGATGTCCACCTCCAAGGGGCGCGGCGCCGCCGCCCACCTGGTGGCCGACGTGCTGCCGCCCGAGCAGCTGCGCCTGCTCTTCCTGCGGCCGCGCCCTAACCAGGCCATCGACTTCGACCCGGACGGCACGGACGCCATCCCGCGCCTCTTCGACGAGTCGGACCGCATCGCCGCCGCCGTGGCCGGCCGCGAGGTGAAGGGCGAGCTGCCCGCCGACCCGGAGCGGCTGTTCGCCGCGGTGCAGATGAACCCGGCCGCCGACCTGGCGGCGGAGGCGTCCGCCTACCGCCCGCCCTTCGGCCACCTGGCGCTGCTGGCCCAGGTCCCCGGCGTGTCGGTGGCAGAGCGGGCGGCGGCGGAGAAGGGCACGCCACTCGATGAGCGGGAGGCCACGCTGCTGAACGAGCGCCTGCGCGCGGCGCGTGCCTGGCTGGACGCCTACGCCCCGGAGCGCGCGCGGCTGACCATCCATCGCGACGGGCTGCCGCCGGCCGCTGCAGAGCTTGACGACGCTCAGCGTGACCTGCTCGCCCGCCTGGCCGATGCGCTGGCCGGCGCGGCCTGGACCGGCGAGGCGTTGCAGGCCGCCATCTTCGCCGCGGCCACAGGGGCGCAGCTGCCCGCCGGCCGTGCCTTCGCGGCCCTCTACCTGGCGTTCCTGGGCCAGCCGAACGGACCGCGCGCCGGGTGGCTGCTGGCCTCGCTTGACCGCGACTTCGTCATCGGGCGGCTCCGGGAAGCGGCCGCGGCCGATACGCTCCCCGCATGATCAGCGTCCGCCTCATCCGCGAGGATCCCGATGGCGTCAAGGCGGCCATCGCCCGCAAGGGCGAGCCGCCGGACGCGGTGGATCGCATCCTGGCGGCCGATGCCCGACGCCGCGAGCTGGAGGCGAGCACCAACGAGCTGCGCTCGCAGCGCAACGCCGGCAACAAGGAGCTGGGCGAGGCGATGCGCTCCGGTGGGGGAGCGGCTGCGGACGAGCTGAAGGCGCGCATGGCGGAGCTGTCGCAGCGGATCGATGCCAATGCGGCCGAGCTCACCGCACTGCAGCAGCAGGTCGAGCAGGACCTGCTGCTGATCCCGAACCTGCCGGATCCATCGGTCCCGGACGGCAAGGGCGCCGACGACAACCCGGTCGTGCGCACCTGGGGCAAGCCGGCGGAGGAGGGATCGGCTCCGCCGCACTGGGAGACCGCACAGCGCCTGCGCCTGTTCGACCTGGAGCGCGGTGCGAAGATCGCCGGGTCCGGCTTCATCCTGTTCACCGGGCAGGGCGCGCGGCTGGAGCGCGCCCTCATCGGCCTCATGCTCGAGCTGGCCGAACGCCACGGCTACGCGGAGCTGTGGTCGCCGATCCTGGTCAATGCGGCCAGCGCGCGCGGCACCGGCCAGCTGCCCGACAAGGAGGCGCAGATGTACGTCGCCGAGCGCGACGATCTGTACCTCATCCCCACCGCCGAGGTGCCGGTCACCAACATCTACCGCGACGAGATCCTGCCCGCCGACCAGCTGCCCATCCGCCACGCCGCCTACACGCCGTGCTTCCGCCGCGAGGCGGGCGCAGCCGGCAAGGACACCCGCGGCCTGCTGCGTGTCCACCAGTTCGACAAGGTGGAGATGGTCAAGTTCGTCGAGCCGTCGACCTCCGCCGATGAGCTGGAGACCATGACCCGCGACGCGGAGGAGGTGCTGGAGGCGCTCGAGATCCCGTACCGCACCGTCGAGCGCTGCACCGGCGACGTCGGCTTCGCCCAGGCCAAGGGCTACGACCTGGAGGCGTGGTCGCCGGGCGTCGGCAAGTGGCTGGAGGTCAGCTCCTGCTCGAACTACACCGACTTCCAGGCGCGGCGCATGAACCTGCGCTACCGACCGTCGGCCGATGCGCGTCCGGAGCTGGTCCACACGTTGAACGGCTCGGCGCTCGGCCTGTCACGCACCTATGCGGCACTGCTGGAGACGCACCTGCAGCCGGACGGCTCGATCCACATCCCGGATGCGCTGCAGCCCCATTTCGGAGCGGATGCCATCCGGTGACCGGCCGGTCGCGTTTCGTCATCGCCGCCCTCGTCGGGATCCTTGTCTTCGCAATCCTGTTCCCGTGGGGCGGCTGCCTCGACAGTGACCCGCCGCACTGCTACGGCCTCCTCGGCCCGTTGTACGAAGTGCCTGACGGCGGCTGGCCAGCTGTCGTTGCGGGCATCATTACCGGCGCCGCCGCGTCGCTGCTGCTCGACCGCTTTACCGGAAGCAGCCAGCCGCTCTGACCTGTTCGACTCGACGGCCGTCGCGTGCATCGGCCCCTTACAATCCGGCGCTGGAGGGGTGGCAGAGTGGACGATTGCGGCGGTCTTGAAAACCGCTGAGGTGCAAGCCTCCGTGGGTTCGAATCCCACCCCCTCCGCCACCCGGTTCGCCTCAGTCCTGGTTGCAGTGACGAACCGCATCGGTCGCACGTCTACGGGCCGACATCCAATGCATGGCCGAGGAGGACGCGGGTTGCGCAGGTACATGACCGGGCGACGGCTCGCCCTTGGATCCGCCTTGGGCGCCCTGCTGGCACTGGCCGCCATCGGACCCGCCTCCGCCGATCCGGCAACCATCTGCGGCCGCGTCGACGCGGTAGATGCCGTCGGTGGGACGGCCACGGTCGACGGCCAATCCATCCCGCTGGCGGGACTCGACGAAGATGCGGTTGCCGGCCTGGAGCTGGCGTTCAACGGCCGCTTCGATGCCTGCGCGGACGTGGAGGTCGTTGGCGGCGTGGTGACCGAGACGCACGGCGTGACGGTCAGCTCCCCGCGCCTGTGCGGCAGCGTCGATCCCGCGGGCGGCACTGATGTGCTGGTGGATCGCGTCCTGATCCCGCAGCCGCTCATGGACGAGGAGACGCTCGAGATCCTGACCTACGCGGCGGTGTCCAACAAGGCGGCCTGCCTGCAGATCGACGTCAGCCCGGGCAGCGGCGGCACGGTGGTCATCCTGGCGCTGGACATGGAGATCTGCGCGACGGTCACCGACCTGGGCAACGGCACGGTCGAGCTGGATGGCATTCAGATTGACGTGGCAGATGGCGTGGACCTCGAAGCCGATGAGGGCGACATCATCTGCGTCCTGGTCAGCACGGCCGAGGGCAGTGGAATCGAGGTCGTGCAGCGCACCGATGAGGACGAGGACGAGGATCCGGAAGGTGGCTCGCAGGGCGGAGGTGGCGGCGACGTCCCGGACACCGCCTTGCCGTACGTCGCGCAGTAGGTCGTGCTAGCGGCGCATCACCTGCGGCACGTCCGGCTCCTCGCCGCGCCAGGGCGTGATGGACTCGGTGGCCCAGCTGCCGAAGTAGTTGATGAAGTGCGCGCCTTCGCGACGAAGGCGTGCAACCAGCGCCGCTCGCCGATGACGGTCCGGCACCCGCACCGCCAGCACCGCGGCGCCGCGGAGCACTGCCTCCTCGTACCACAGGAAGTCGGGCATCTGGTCCATGGCCAGCTGCTGGAATGCGCGCCGCCACCACGCCCGACGGCCGCCGCGCCCCATGCCGTCCAGGCGCGCGGCTCCCTCGGCGCCCTGCAGGAGCATCACGGGGGGCGCATCGGCTTCGTCGGATAGCGAATCGGCTACCCGCCCGGCCTGCTGCGGGTCATCGAAGACCGCTAGCAGCCAGCCGGTTGGGTAGCCGATGAATCCGCTCTCGCGCATGGCGGGAGTATCGGCCTAGACCCCGACCTCGGTGCAGATCGGCGTGGTGGCCAGCGTGGCGTTCTCCGCACAGCGGGCCTGCAGGAAGGCCTCCGCCTGGCTGACGTCGAGGTCCGGCAGCGCGGTCTGGACCGTCGTGGTCCATTCGGACACGTCGCCGCAGCTGGAGATCGTGCCGTCCAGCTCGTCGCCCAGCGTCATCAGGTCGGTGGTGCTGGCGATGGCGGTCATGTCGACGCCGGCCACCGCATCGGTGCAGGTCATGGCGGTTGCGGCCGAGGCCGACGCCGTGTCGGAGGCCGCCATGTCGGACGAGCCCACCGTGGGCAGCGGCTGTTCGGATGGGGTGGTGGCGCCCGCGTTGCAGGCGGCCAGCAGGCCGACAAGGGCCAGCGCAGTAATGAGCTTCATGGGTCTCCCTTGGTGAAATCAGGTGGTTTGGGAGGAGGCCGGAGGCAAGGTCCGTGCCAGCGCGGCGTGATGCGGGTGGGCGCTCGGCCAGCCTCTCCTGTCCTGAGTCACCGGACCAACGAAGGCCCGCATGTCCGCTCTGCCGCCCGCAATCAGTGGCCATGACGGCCGAGCGCCACGGGATCCGTGGCGAGAGGCATCGGAAGTCCACGGCGAGACCGGCTCATTGGCCCGGTGATGCACCAGGAGAGAATTCCGCC
>DASSNI010000223.1:0-11368 GCA_035701385.1 Candidatus Limnocylindria bacterium
GCATCCACGTAATCCAGGTCGTTGTAGACGTAGAAGCTGGCGCGGGTGGTGGCCGGGATGTCGTAGCGCAGCATCACCGGCTGCGCACAGTGGTGGCCGGCGCGCACCGCCACGCCCTCGTGGTCGAAGATGGTGGCCACGTCGTGCGGATGCGCCTCGTCGAGCACGAAGCTGATCACGCCGGCGTGGATCTCGGGATCGTCGGGACCCAGCCGCCGCACGCCGGGGATCTCGCCCAGCGCGTCCCACGCCGCCCCGAACAGGTAGCGCTCGTGCTCGCGCACGTTGTCCATGCCCAGCGCGTTCAGGTAGTCGATGGCCGCGCCCAGGCCCACCGCCTCGGCAATGGCGGGCGTGCCGGCCTCGAACTTGGCGGGCACCGAGTTCCACTCAGCGCCCTCCAGGGTGACGCGCAGGATCATGCTGCCGCCGGTCATGAAGGGCGGCATGGCGTCCAGCAGCTCCCTGCGGCCCCACAGCGCGCCGATCCCCGACGGGCCGAGCATCTTGTGGCCGCTGATGGCCAGGAAGTCGCAGTCGATGGCCTGCACGTCGACCGGCATGTGCGGCGCCGACTGCGCGGCGTCGACCAGCACCAGCGCGCCAGCCTCGTGCGCCAGCGCCGTGATCTCGGCCACCGGGTTGATGGTGCCCAGCGCGTTGCTGACGTGGGCCATGGCCAGCAGCTTCGGCCGCTCGGCCAGCCTGGCGCGCAGGTCGTCCATGTCCAGGCGGCCGTCGTCGGTGATGGCCACGTAGTCCAGGGCGGCGCCGGTGTCGGCAGCCAGCTGCTGCCAGGGCACGATGTTGGCGTGGTGCTCCAGCTGGGTGGTGACGATGCGGTCGCCCTTGCCCACGTTGGTGCGGCCCCAGCTGTAGGCGACCAGGTTGACGGCCTCGGTGGCGTTGCGCACGAACACGACCTCGCGCTCCGACGGCGCGTTGAGGAACGCGGCGACTTTGCGGCGTGCCCCTTCGAAGCGCCCCGTCGCGTCCTCGGACAGCTCGTAGATACCGCGGTGCACATTGGCGTAGTGATGCGCGGAGGTATCGGCCACCGCGTCGATCACGACCTGCGGCTTCGGCGCGCTGGCGGCGGCGTCCAGGAAGACCAGCCGCTTGCCGGTGCCGGTGGGGCGCTCGAATACCGGGAAGTCGGCGCGCAGCTGGCTGCCGGAGAAGGCCCCCGGCAGGGTGGTCGCCTTTGCTGCGGGCTGGACGGCCATGGTCGCCAGTTTAGACGTGCTCGGCCACCGGCTCGGCCGGCTCGACCGGGCCCGCCGGCTCGGAGGCCTCGTCGCCGGTGCCGGCCGGCAGGCCGACCTGCTCGCGGACCCATTCGTAGCCGTTCGCCTCGAGCTGCTTCGACAGCTCCTCGCCGCCGGACATCACGATCCGGCCGTCGAGCAGCACGTGCACGAACTGCGGCTTCACGTAGTTCAGCATGCGCTGGTAGTGGGTGATCAGCAGCACGCCCATCTGGGGCGAGAGGCTGGCGTTGATGCCCTCGGCCACGTTGCGCAGCGCATCGATGTCCAGTCCGGAGTCGGTCTCGTCCAGGATCGCCATGCGCGGGCTGAGGATGGACATCTGGAGCATCTCCAGGCGCTTCTTCTCGCCGCCGGAGAAGCCCTCGTTCACGTAGCGGCTGGCGAAGGAGGGATCGATGTGCAGCAGCGCCATCTTCTCCTCCATCAGCTTGCGGAACTTGGCGAGCGGGATGCCGGTGTACTTGATCGACTCCTTGCCAGTCTCGTCGGCCGGCTTCGGGTGGTGGACGGCGTTGTAGATGTTGCGCAGGAAGCTGGCCACCGTCACGCCCGGGATCGAGCTCGGGTACTGGAACGCCAGGAACAGCCCCAGCCGAGCGCGCTTGTCCGGCGACAGGCCTAGCGGAGTCGGCCCGTTCAGCAGGTCGACGCCGGCCCACGTGATGGAGCCCTTATCCACGGTGTAGTCGGGGTGGCCCATCAGCGTGTAGGCCAGGCTGGTCTTGCCCGATCCGTTCGGCCCCATCAGGGCATGCACCTCGCCCTGGCTCACGTCCAGTGTCAGGCCCTTGAGGATCTTCTTGCCGGCGATGCTCACCTCGAGATCGCGGATCTGCAGCTGGTCGGTCATTACGGTGTGTCGGTGCTCCTTTGCAGGCGGTGAGGCCCGGCTCCCTAGGGAGCCGGCGGGGTTGTACGGGATGGATTGGGGGCCGATGCGGCGGCCCGCGCGGCCGCGGCTCGCGCGGCGTGCTCGGCCGCGCGCTTGCGGCGAACGGCCAGCGGGTAGGGCGGGCCGCCGGCGGACAGCGCCACCTCGGCCAGGTTCGTGGCCGACAGCGCGCCCTCCAGCGACTCGTGGACGCGCTGGAAGACGTCGTGCACGCTGCAGTCCTGCGGGCGGGAGCAGGCCTCCAGGGTGTCGGCGCCGGCGCACGGCATCTCCAGGATCGGCCCGTCCAGCGCGCGCATCGCCTCGACCAGGCTGATCTCGGCGGCGGGACGTGCCAGCGCGTAGCCGCCCGCCTTGCCGCGGGTGGCGGTGATCAGGCCGGCGCGGCGCAGGTCGCCGACGAGCTGCTCCAGGTAGGCGTGCGGCAGCTTCTCGCTGCGCGCCACGGCGGCCAGCGAGACGGGGCCCGCGCCCTCGGCGCGTGCCAGGGCCACCAGCACCCGGATGCCGTACTCGGCCCGCGTCGAGATCTTCATGGCAGGTCCACCACCACGCTGCCGTCATCCACGCGCACCGGATAGGCGTTCACCGGGCGGACCGGCGGCAGTGCCAGCACGCGTCCGCTGAACAGGTCGAAGCGGCCGCCGTGGCGCGGGCACTCGACCGCATCGCCGTCCAGCTCGCCCTCGCCCAGCACGCCGCCGTCATGGGTGCACACGTTGTCGATGGCGCCCCACTCGCCATCCTCGGTCAGGCCGACGCACAGAGAGCGACCGTCGACCTGCACCACCCGCACGGTGCCGGGCTGCACGTCATCAGCCGCCAGGCCGGTGGCGAAGCCGGATCGGGTGGCTGTCACGCGGCCGCCTCATCGGAGTCGGAGCCGATGCGCTCGGCCAGCGCGCCGAGCACCGCCGCCTTGATCGTTTCGGAGGGGACCTGGGCCACCACCTGCTCGAAGAAGCCGCGCACGATCATGCGCTCGGCCTCTTCGGCGGTCAGGCCGCGCGACTGGGCGTAGAAGCGCTGCACCGGATCGATGGCGCCGGCGGTGGCGCCGTGCCCGCAGCGCAGGATGTCGTTCGTCTCGATCTCGAGCACGGGGATCGGCTCCGCGCCGGCCTCCGGGGAGAGCAGCAGGTTGCGGCACTCCTGGTAGCTGCTGGTGCCCTTGGCCTCCTTCTCGACGCGGGTGATTCCGTAGAAGGCGGCACGCGCACGGTCGTACAGGGCGGACAGGTACAGCAGGTCGGAGGTGGTGTGGCTGCCGATCAGGTCCTGCAGCGAGTTGATGTCGATGTGCTGCGAGCCTCCGGCGGCCAGCAGGCCCAGCAGCCGCGAGGTGCCGCCCTTGCCGGTCATGCGCACGTCGACGCCCAGCTTGGTGGTCGCCGAGCCGACCTCGGCGTTCAGGGTGATGACCTCGGCGTCCTGCCCGACCTCGACGCGCTGCGCGCCGATGTTCCAGGCCGCGTCGCCCAGCCGCTGCAGGCTCGCGTAGCGCACCCGCGCCGCCTGGCCGGCCACCACGTCGGAGATGCCACCGAACCAGGTGGCCACGCCGTCGGCGGAGCGCACCTCCTCCAGCAGCGTCACGCTGCTGCCCTCTTCGGCGACGATCAGGCTGATCGGGAAGGTGGCCGGCGCATCGCCCGCGTTCACCCGCGCCACCAGGGTCTCCTCCACCTGGACGCCGCGCGGCACGTACAGGAACGTGCCCGACTGCCACTCGGCGTGGGCCAGCGCCCAGAAGTGCGCCTGCGCGTCGAGCGTCTGGCGGCGACCCAGGTGGCGCTGCACCAGCTCTGGCCGGTCGCTGGCGACAGTGCGCAGGTCGCCGAACACGACCCCTGCATCGGCAACATGAGACGGCAGGTCGAAGGTGCCCGCCGTCGGGACCGCGGCGGCCCTGGCTTCCCAGGGCAACCCGTCCAGCGACGTGCGGCGCCACTCTTCTTCCTGCCCGCTGGGGGCTGGCGTGCCCTCCAGCCGGGAGCGCCAGGTGGCGCGCAGGTCGCGCAGCCAATCGGCCTCCCGCTCGGCCGGCGACGTCGCCGGCCGAATCGAATCGACGGTCATCGGCTCAGCCGACCGCGCCTTCCATCTGGAGCTGGATGAGGCGGTTCATCTCGACCGCGTACTCCATCGGCAGCTCCTTGACGATCGGCTCGATGAAGCCGTTCACGATCATGGCGGACGCCTCCGCCTCCGACAGCCCGCGGCTCATCAGGTAGAACAGCTGCTCGCTGCCGACCTTCGAGACGGTGGCCTCGTGGCCGATGGTCACGTCCTCCTCGTCGATCTCCATGTAGGGATACGTGTCCGAGCGCGCCTCGTCGTCCAGGATCAGCGCGTCGCAGCGCACCGTGGACTTCGACTTCTCGCAGCCGGGATAGACCTTCACCAGGCCGCGATAGCTCGTGCGGCCGGTGCCCTTCGAGATGGACTTGCTCGTGATCAGGCTCGTCGTGTTGGGGGCGGCGTGAATGACCTTGCCGCCGGCGTCCTGGTGCTGCCCGTCGCCGGCGAAGGCGATGGACAGGACCTCGCCGTGCGCTCGCTCACCCAGCAGGTAGATGGACGGGTACTTCATCGTCACGCGGCTGCCCAGGTTGCCGTCGACCCACTCCATCACCGCGTCCTCGTGGGCCACGGCCCGCTTGGTGACGAGGTTGTAGACGTTGTGGCTCCAGTTCTGGATCGTCGTGTAGCGCACCCGAGCGCCCTTCTTGACGATGATCTCGACCACGGCCGAGTGCAGCGAGGCGCTGGTGTAGGTCGGGGCGGTGCAGCCCTCGACGTAGTGCACGCTCGAACCCTCGTCCGCGATGATCAGCGTCCGCTCGAACTGGCCCACGCTCTCGGTGTTGATGCGGAAGTAGGCCTGCAACGGCAGCTCGACGTGCACCCCCTTCGGCACGTAGATGAAGCTGCCGCCGCTCCACACCGCGGTGTTCAGCGCGGCCAGCTTGTTGTCGTTGGCCGGGATGACCGTCCCGAAGTGCTCCTTGAAGATCTCCGGGTACTCCTTCAGGGCCTGGTCGGTGCCCAGGAAGATGACGCCCTGCGCCTCCAGCTCGGAGCGGATGTTGTGGTACACGACCTCCGAGTCGTACTGGCCGCCGACGCCGGCGAGGTACTTCTTCTCGGCCTCCGGGATGCCCAGCCGGTCATACGTGCGGCGGATGTACTCCGGCACGTCGTCCCACGACTGCACCGCCTTGTTCGTCGGCGCGGCGTAGTAGTAGATGTCCTGGAAGTCGATGCCGGACAGGTCGGCGCCCCACTTCGGCATCGGCCGGGACTCGAAGTGGCGGTACGCCTTGAGCCGCAGCTTGGTCATCCACTCCGGCTCACCCTTGAAGCGGCTGATCTCCTCGACGATCTCGGCGGACAGCCCCTTCTTCATGATGTTGAGGGGCACCATCTCCGGGTCGTGCCAGCCGTACTTGTAGCTGTCGGGGATCTGCTGCAGGGCGGGATTCGGAAGGGCCATGGTTCCTCGCGGATACGGTCGGGAAGAAATCCCGACTCAGAGGGTCGGTTTTGCCCTCACATTGTGCCCCAGCCGCCCCTCCCGGTCAACGCGCCACCCCGTGGGAGTCGGTCGCTGCCCACCGTTCTCGCGTGGTGAGTCACCGGACCAACGAAGGCGTCAGCCGGCAGTCGGTTGCTGCCAAACCGCCACGAGATGTGCCGTTCGCTGCCGAAATTCTCTCCGGCTGAGCCACATGGCCAACGAACGGCCCAATGACGCGAGTTCATTCATCGGGTGATTCACCGGGTGAGAATCTGGCCCCGGTACCCGCCTCCGGCGCGGCAGCGCGAGGGAGCTTCCGAGGGCCACCCGCCCTCCGCCGCACGCCCAGCTCCCAACCCCGCGCGTCAAGCGCGGGGCGCAAGCCTCCCCACCACCGAGGCCGCGACGGCACCCAGGCTGGCAGCCACCGGCTGCAGCGGCCCCGCTGTCGCCAGGAGCCACCAGGACCAGGCGACCGGCGGATCGATCTCGTTGGCCACCAGGTTGCCGCCCAGTGTCAGGACCACCAGCTCGCCCAGCCAGGCGCCGAACATCAGCAGCACCAGCCGGACCACGGATGCCTGGCGGCCCAGCAACAGTGCGGCAGCCGCCCCGACCAGCGCCGCCAGCACCGCCTGCGAGCCGTAGATCCAGGTGCCCGCCTGCTCGAGCGCGCGATCCGGGCCGGTGGCGGCCAGCCGCCCGCCGAAGGCGAGCCAGGAGATGGGCACCGTGACGCCGAGCGCGAGGGTCAGGCCGGCGAGGGAGATGACAATCTGCTTGCGGCTCATGCGCCTTCAGACGGTCGGTGCGCCTCCGGTGTCGCGCGGTGGCAGCGCGTCCAGCTCCGGGAGCGCCGGGCGGGACGCCACCAGCGCGCGCGCCGCCTCGACCGGCAATGCGCCGTCGATGATCGCCAGCTGGGCGACGCGGCCTCCGACGAGGTAGGCGAAGCCGCCCGGCACGGCGCGGACCTCGTCCCAGGCCGGCGCCCAGCCGACCACGTCAAGCGTCCGGCCGGCCACCTCGCTGAACACCCACGGCGCCGGCCGCGGCGGCAGCTCGGCGCCCAGCATCGCCAGCGCGGCCCGCTCGCCGGCCTCGCGCGCGGCGTGCCAGTGCTCGATGCGCACGCCATCGCGTGGTCGCGCCATGTCGCCGGCGGCGAAGAGCGCCGGCCCCGACGTCCGCTGCCCGGCGTCGACCAGCACGCCGTCGTCGACCTCCAGGCCGGCCGCCTCGGCCAGCGCGACCCGCGGCGTGACGCCGACGCCGGCGACCACCAGGTCGGCGGCCAGCTGCTCGTTCGCCAGGCGGACGCCGTCCGCCGTCACCGACTCGCAGGCAGCGTGCAGCCGCAGCTCCACGCCCACCTCGGCCAGCGCGGCGACCGCCCAGTCGGACAGCTCCTCCCCCAGCGAGCCGCCCCACAGCGCACCGGCCAGCTCGACGACGGTGACCCGCATGCCACGCGCGGCCAGCGACGAGGCGACCTCCACGCCGATGAACCCGCCGCCGATCACCACCGCCCGTCCGCTGGCCAGCGCGCGGGCGCGGATGGCCTCGGCGTCGGGGAGCGTGCGCAGCAGCAGCGCCCGCTCCGCGCCCGGCAGGGAGGGGCGTCGCGGCGCCGCGCCGGTGGCCAGCAGCAGCTGCCCGTAGCGAAGCAGCCGGCCATCCGCCAGCTCCACGGTGCGCACTTCCGGATCCAGCGCGGTGGCCGGCACGCCGCCCAGCAGCTCCACGTCCCGTCGCTCGTACCAGGTCAGCGGCTCGGCGAAGGCCAGCTCGGCCGGCAGGACATCGCGCAGCAGCTCCTTGGAGAGCGGCGGACGGTTGTACGGCGGCAGCTCCTCGTCCGACACGAGGACGATCGAGCCGGCGAAACCCTTGCGCCGCAGGGTGCGCGCACAGCGCGCCGCGGCCACCCCGCCGCCGACCAGCAGCGCGTCGACCTCTCGCGGCTCCATCGGCCCATGCTAGCCCGCACGGCCGTTGACAACCCACGCGGCGGCTGGGTACCGTCGCTCACCACCGAACCCGCAGGCGAAAGGAGCGAGCCCGATGACCGCCGTCACGTCAGCGCGCCCTCGCCTGCCCGGGAGCCGGCTCCGGTCCTGAACCGCCGAGCATCGGCCCCCGGTCCGCGACGGGCGCGCTCCACCCGCCCACCCCTCACTTCCTCGCGTGGAGAACCACCCTTGGCCATCACGCCAACCGCGGGCGCCCCCGCGCCCGTCACCGTCACCGGCACGGTCCTGCGTGCCCACACCGGCTTCTACACCGTCAGGGCCGATGACGGCCGGACCTACGAGGCCCAGCTGCGCGGCCTGCTGAAGAAGGAGCGCCAGGCGACCGACCTGGCGGTCATCGGCGACCGCGTCAGGCTGTCAGTCCGGCCGTCGGACGCGTCCATCGAGCACGTCGAGCCGCGAACATCCAAGTTCAGCCGCCGCCAGCCCGGCCCGCGCGGCACCTGGAAGGAGGACCTGCTGGTCGCCAACCTGGACCAGGTGCTGGTCGTGTTCGCCTGCGCCGATCCGATGCCGCACGTCCGCATGCTGGATCGCTTCCTGGTCGTGGCCGAGCACAACGAGATCCCTGCCGCGGTGGTCGCCAACAAGGTCGACCTCGTGGGCGAGGCCGCGGCCCGCGATACCTTCGGCCCCTACGAGCGCATCGGCTACGCGGTGCACTACGTCTCGGCCCGCGAGGGCATCGGCGTCGAGGATCTGGCAGACCGCCTGACCGGGCGGACCAGCGTGGTCACCGGGCCGTCGGGCGTCGGCAAGTCGACCCTGCTGAACGCCATCCAGCCGGGCCTTCGCCTGGACACCGGCGATGTGAGCGAGTTCCTGCACAAGGGCCGCCACACCACGACCACCGCCGAGCTGCATCCGCTCAGCGGCCAGCGCAGCGGCTACGTGGCCGACACGCCCGGCCTGCGCGAGCTGGGCCTGTGGCAGATCCCGCCGAACGAGCTGGCGTGGTGCTTCCCCGAATTCGAGCCGTTCCTGGGCAGCTGCGCCTTCAACGACTGCCGCCACCTGGAGGAGCCGCGCTGCGCGATCGTGGCTGCGGTGGCCAGCGGCGAGCTGTCCGCCGCGCGCCACGACTCGTACCGGCGCATGCTGCTGGGCGAGGACTGAAGCGCCAGCGCCCGTATGATGCCGGGCCATGGAGATCGCTCCCGGGCTGCATGCGGTCCAGCTGCGCGGCGCGCGCGGCTACGTCATCTGCGAGCGGGACATCACCCTCATCGACGCCGGCATGTCCGGCTCGCAGCGCCGCCTGGAGCGCTACCTGGCCGGCATCGGCCGCTCCCTGGGGGAGGTGCGCCGCATCGTGTGCACCCACGCCCATCCGGACCACATCGGCGGTGCGCGGGAGCTGGCTGATGCCAGTGGCGCCGAGGTGCTGCTCCATCCCGACGACATCGCCGCGCTGGGCGTCACGCTGCGCGAGGCGTGGACGGCCCGCGATCGCGGCATGCTGCTGGCGTATCTCACGCGCGGGCCGCACGCCGCCACCCCCCTGCACGACGGCGAGGTCATCTCGGCGCTGGGCGGCCTGCGGGTGGTGCACACCCCCGGCCACACGCCGGGCAGCATCTGCCTCTACGCGCCGCGCGGCGGGATCCTGTTCACCGGGGACATGCTGCAGGTCATCCGTGGCCGCGTGACCTTCGCCAGCCGCATCTTCAGCGCCGACCTGGCGCGCGCGC
Organism: Candidatus Limnocylindria bacterium; assembly: GCA_035701385.1. Lineage (GTDB taxonomy): Bacteria > Chloroflexota > Limnocylindria > QHBO01 > QHBO01 > DASSCW01. Next base: position 9,408 of record DASSNI010000223.1, read on the forward strand.
GGGCGTCGGTGGCACGACTGGCCGAGCTCGACGTGTCGATGATCGCCTTCGGACACTACCCGCCCTGGACGGACGACCCGAACGCGGTCCTGGCCCGCCTAACGCTCCGGGCGCAACGGCTCGCGACTGCCACCTAGTCATCCGGCGGCGGCGGGCGTACGCTCCCGCGGAGGAAGGAAGGACCCGAGCATGGCCGCCAGCGCGCCGCCCGTTCCGACCCCCGCAGAGCCGTCCGCGCAAGCGGCCAGCCTGCCGCCCGGCACCGCGTCGCCCGCGACCGGACCGACGCTGCTGGACCTGCTGCGCGCCTCCATGGCCCGCTTCGCGCACCGGCCGGCGCTGCTGATCCGCCCCGGCTTTCGAACCCGCACCTGGACCCACGCCGACCTGGCCCAGCTGATGCCGAAGGTCGCGCGCGTGCTGCATGAGATGGGACTGCGCAAGGGAGACCGGGTCGTGATCTGGGCCGTCAACCGCCCGGAGTGGGGCCTCGCCTTCCTCGGCGCGCTGCACGCCGGCATCGTGCTGGTTCCGCTGGATGTCCGCAGCCAGCCGGACTTCGCGGCGAAGATCGCGCGGCGCACCCGGGCCAGCGCGGTGCTGGCATCGGTGCAGACCGCCGGTCTCGCCCAGGGTCTGCACCTGCCGGTGCTGAACATCGAGGCCATCCCCGACCTGGCGCGCGATGCCGAGCCGCTGCCCCGTGTCGAGGTCACGCCCGCCGACCTGGTGGAGGTGGTGTTCACCAGCGGCACCACCGGTGAGCCGAAGGGCGCGATGATCACCCACGCCAACCTGGCCGCCAACGCCGACACGCTGGGGACCGTCTTCCCCTTCCAGAAGGACGAGCGGCTGCTCTCCATCCTGCCGCTGAGCCACCTGTTCGAGCAGACCTGCGGCTTCCTGGCCCCGCTGCTCTACGGCTGCTCGATCGTCTACCCGGTCAGCCGCCAGCCGGCCGTCCTGATCCGCACCTTCCGCGACTTCCGGGTGACCATGCTGCTGGTCGTGCCCGCCGGGCTGAAGCTGCTGAACAACGCCATCGAGCGCAAGGTCGACGCGGCGGGCAAGCGGCGCACCTTCGAGCGCCTGCACGACCTGGGGGCGCGCCTGCCGCGACCGCTGAAGCGACTCCTCTTCCGCAGTGTGCTGTCGCAGTTCGGTGGCCGCTTCCGCACCCTGGCGATCGGGGCGGCGGCATTGGAGACGGACCTCGCCAGGCGCTGGATCGACATGGGCTTCGACGTCCTGCAGGGCTACGGCGCCACCGAGCTGTCGCCGGTGGTGGCCTTCACCCATCCGCAGCGCAACCGGCTCGGCACGGTCGGCCAGGCGATCCCCGGGGTCGAGCTGCGCATCGGGCCTGACGGCGAGGTGCTGGCCCGCGGCCCGAACGTGTTCGCCGGCTACTGGGAGGATGCCGATGCCACCGCCCAGGCCATCGACGGCGACGGCTTCTACCACACCGGCGACATCGGCGAGCTCTCGGGCGATGGCTTCCTGACGCTGCGCGGCCGGAAGAAGGACATGCTGGCCATGGCCGACGGGACCAAGGTCTATCCCGAGGACATCGAGGCCGTGCTCGCCCGCGACCCGCGGCTCCGCGACGCCACCGTGGTCGGCTGGCAGCCACCCAACGCCGAGCTCAAGGTCCACGCCGTCCTGCTGCTGGACGATACCTCGCTGGCCGATGCCGTCATCCGCGACGCGAACGCGCAGCTCGGCGCGCACCAGCAGATCCGCTCGCACTCGCTCTGGCCGGATGACGACTTCCCGCGCACCCACACGCTCAAGGTCAAGAAGCGCGACATCCTGCAGCGCCTGGAAACGGATGCAGCGGGCGTAGCCGCCGCACCGATAGCACGCTCATCTGCCGCGGCCGCTCCGGGCGCCGCTTCGGCGGGTGATGCGCTGGCCGCCCTAGTCGCGTCCGTGGCCGGGGTGCCGCTGGCGGACGTCCA
>DASSNI010000224.1:0-2953 GCA_035701385.1 Candidatus Limnocylindria bacterium
CTCGATGGGCCGGCCGATACCGTCGCCCTTCCAGAAGGGCATCTTGCCCGGCTCCCCGGGCGCCGGGGTGACGACCACGCGGTCCGGCTTGATCTCCTCGATGCGCCAGCTGCTGGCGCCCAGCAGGAACACCTCGCCGACACGCGACTCGTAGACCATCTCCTCGTCCAGCTCGCCGACGCGGCGGCCCTTGCCGCCCTCCTCGCCCGCCAGGAAGACGCCGTACAGGCCGCGGTCCGGGATCGTGCCGCCGGAGGTGACGGCAAGCACCCGTGCATCGTTGCGGCTGGTGATGGTGTCCGCCGCGCGGTCCCAGACCACCCGTGGCCGCAGCTCGGCGAAGTCGTCCGAGGGGTATCGGCCCGAGAGCATGTCGAGCACGCCCTCCAGCTGCTCGCGCGAGAGGTCGCGGAAGGGATGGGCGCGCGTCACCAGGGCGTGCAGCTCGTCCACCTTCCAGGCGCGGTCGACGCAGATGGCCACCAGCTGCTGTGCGAGCACGTCGAGCGGGTTGCGCGGCACGCGCGTCTCCTCGATGGCGCCGTCCAGCATCCGCCGCACCACGACCGCCGCCTCCAGCAGGTCGCCGCGGTACTTCGGAAAGATCTTGCCGGTGGACGGCGCGCCGACCTGGTGACCCGCCCGGCCGATGCGCTGCAGCCCGGCCGCCACGCTGGGCGGGGCCTCGATCTGGATGACGAGGTCGATGGCCCCCATGTCGATGCCCAGCTCCAGGCTGCTGGTCGCCACCAGGGCCGGCAGGCGGCCGGCCTTCAGCGCCTCCTCGATCTCCAGGCGCTGCTCGCGGGCGATGCTGCCGTGGTGCGCGCGGACCAGCTCCTCCTCCGCGAGCTCGTTCAGCCGCGCGGCCAGCCGCTCCGCCAGCCGTCGAGAGTTGACGAACACCAGCGTTGACCGATGCGCCCGGATGAGCTCCAGCAGCCGGGGATGGATGCTCGGCCAGATCGAGCGCCGTGCCTCGGGCCCGGCGGCCGGCCCGCCGCGCTGCTCCTCCAGCTCCAGCTCCTCGCCCATGCGGGTCATGTCCTCGACCGGGACGACGACTTCCAGCTCCAGCGTCTTGCGGTCGGCCGCATCGACGATGGCCACCTCCCGGCCGTCCCCGCTTCCCCCCAGGAAGGCCCCGATGGTCTCCAGTGGACGCTGGGTGGCCGACAGGCCGATGCGCTGGGGCGGCCGATCCGTCAGCGCCGCCAGCCGCTCAAGGCTGAGCGCCAGGTGTGCCCCGCGCTTGGTGCCCGCAATGGCGTGCACCTCGTCGACGATCACGTGCTCGACGCCGCGCAGCGACTCCCGTGCCTGGCTGGTGAGCATCAGGTACAGGCTCTCCGGGGTGGTCACCAGGATGTCGGGCGGCTCCTTGGCGAGCTGCCGCCGCGCGTCCGCCGGCGTGTCACCGGTGCGCGAGGCGACGCGGATTTCCGGCAGCTCCCGCCCGGCGCGCTCGGCGGTGCGCCGGATGCCAGCCAGCGGAGCGCGCAGGTTGCGCTCCACGTCGTAGGTCAGCGCCTTGAGCGGCGAGACGTACAGCACCCGCAGCCGCTTCTCCCTGGGTCGTGGTTCCGGCTCGCTGAACAGCCGGTCCAGCGTCCAGAGGAAGGCGGCCAGCGTCTTGCCGCTGCCGGTGGGGGCGTGCAGCAGGACGTGCCCGCCATCGGCAATGGCGGGCCAGCCCAGCGCCTGGGCGCGCGTGGGCGCTGAGAACGTCTCACCGAACCAGGTGCGAGTCGACTCGGAGAAACGATCGAGCGGATTGGTGGAGGTGGCGTGCGTCACGGTACCGGCCAGTCTATCGGCCTTCACGTTCGCACCTGTTCATGACAGTTTCTGTCAGGTATTCGCCGGCCTTGATCGACTGACCAGCGAGCGAAGCCGTGATACGCCCCGCCCGGCGAGGTGTTGGTAGCGCAGCGCGAAGGGGCGCAGGTCGCCTCCGTCCAGGACGGCGAACACGTGTGGCGCGCGATACGGCTGGATGAAGGCGCCGATGCCAGCCGGCCTGCGAACCAACTCCCCGAGGCCGTACGCGATGTCCTTGGTGCCGTCGATCCAGTGGACTCCCTCTTGCGCCTCCGCAGCCGGTGGGGCCTCGCCCAGCAGCAGGTGGCGGTACGCCATCGCCGGGAAGTTCACGCCACAGCGCAGCATGAGCAGGGACGACAGGTTGAACCGGCCGTTCACTTCCATGAGCTTGTAGGTGCCATCCCGGGCATCGCGCTTGAACTCGGTGCAGGAGTAGCCCTCGTAGCCGAGGGCGTCGAGCAGCCGTCGCGCCGGCTCCACGATCTCCGGAATCGGCCGGCTTACCACGACCGACGGCGGGCCGAACGAACGAGGCGTGAGCCGCACCTTGGCGGCGGTGAACTCGACCGGCGACGTGCCGGAATGGCGGTATGAGTTGTAGTTGGCGCCCTGCCGGTCGTCGCCGGGGATGAGCTCCTGGAGCATCATCGCCAGCCCCTCGGCAGCCGCCTCGCGGTAGGCCGCCACCAGCTGGTCGACGGTCTCGCAGCGGACCATCTTGCGTCCGAAGAGCTCCTGGTAGCGGTGGCTCTGGCTGGGCTTGGCGATGCACGGGAACGGGAAGGCGTCGCGCAGCCGTTCCAGGTCAGTTTCCGAGGCGAGCAATGCAGTGCGCGGGGCCGGCACGCCGATCTGCTCGGCGAGGGCGTAGGTGTGCTCCTTCTGGATGATGCGTCGCGCAACCTCGTCGCCGGGGGCGGCGACGCGATACCAGCGACCCAGCGACTCGCGATGACGGGCCACGGCCACCAGCGTCTCGTCGCTCGCCGGAAACAACGGGCTGCCTTCCAACTTCGGGCCAAGGCGCTCGAGCGCTGCCACGAAGCCCGCCTGGTCGTCCTCCGGATGCGGGACGCGGAACGAGCGGGTCACGAAGCGCGAGGCATGGGCCAGGTCGTCGTCACGATAG